>CAYYXZ010000167.1:0-4892 GCA_964475715.1 uncultured Marinosulfonomonas sp.
AATCCCAACCTCACTTCAATCTGAACTTATTTAACTGCGCAAGCAACTGCTCCTGCGTTAGGCTAAAGTCGGAATCGATCCAGTTTTGCTCTAGCTGTTTTAGTTTTTCGCCAAGCGGCTTGCCCTGAAAGACGGGCATCAAATTAACCGCTTTGACAGGGAAAACAGCAATTTCCCCCTTTTTTGATTGCCGAAAGGCATCTGTATCAAGCGGCATTTCCAATAGGGCAGCACGTAGCAGAATAATATCACGGCTTAGTTTGGGGCCAAATCTGTAACCAAGTTCTGCGGGGCTGCGTAAACTACCGACTTCGGCATACAAGCAATTCAGCTGTTTTGTTTGGGCATTGCTAAGGCGGAGAAATTTTTGAGCACTCTGCCCACCGAGTGTCGCAAGCCTGCGAATGGGATCTGGTGAAATTGTATTTTCCAGATGCACAAGAACAGGTAAATATTTAGCGTCTGCACCGGGCAATATTACGTTCAAAACACCGCTGGCCGCCATCGATGCAATACTGGGTGACGGCTCGGGCGCGTTTAATAATTTTATTAGCTCTGTGCCAATACGCTCTTTAGAAACAGTCTCTAACCCGGCCAAATTTGCGGCACAGGCGGCCAAACCATCAATATCAGGGCCTTCATTTATATCACCATACCAAGCATGAAAACGGAAAAAACGCATGATGCGCAGATAATCTTCTTTGATCCTCTGATCTGCATTTTCGATAAAACAGACACGTCGGGCGTGCAAATCAGCCATTGCATTTAGCGGGTCTAAAACAACTCCGTTTGCATCGGCATACAAGGCATTGATGGTGAAATCGCGACGCAAAGCATCTTCTTTGATCGTATCGGCAAAGGCAACGACAGCATGGCGGCCATCTGTTTGCACATCGCGGCGGTAGGTGGTTATTTCAAACGCTGTATTGCCTGAAATGACCGTAACAGTGCCGTGCTCGATGCCGGTTGGAATGGATTTCAACCCGGCAGCCTTTGCCAGCTCAATCACAAGGTTCGGCAGAGCATTGGTTGAAATGTCGATGTCATTTACAGGCGCGCCCAACAGCTCATTTCGAACACAACCACCAACAAAATAACACTCATAGCCTGCGTTAGTCAGCATTTGGCAAATTGCTTGCGTGTCTGCATTGCTGATCCAGTCTGCCGCAATAACAGTCATTCGCGCATCCCTTCTGCCAACGATTTCAGGATTCTGGCTGTGGCACCCCAGATATAATATGGGCCGTAAGGCACAGTGTAATAATGGCGCCGCCCTCTGCGCCAGTGACGGCTTTGGATGGAATATCGGGCGGCATCGCAGATGTGGGGCAGCGGAGCGGTGAAAACCTCGGCCACTTCGTTCTGATCTGGAATAGGGTTAAATGTGGCTCTAACAAGGGCTAAAACAGGGGTAACAATAAAACCGGTCACGGTTTCATGGCTGGGCATGCGGCCCAATATCTGCACGGTTTCTGGCAACAGCCCAATTTCTTCATAGGCCTCACGTAAAGCTGTTTGCTCAATATTGTCATCGCTGTCTTCACATTTGCCGCCGGGAAAGGCAATTTGACCGGGGTGATGTTTTAGGGATGATGCGCGGCGGATTAAAATTATGCGGGGCGCACCCGTGGTTTCCTCTATTGCAACCAGAACTGCAGCGGGGCGCAAAATGCGGTTTTCTGGCAGGTTTACATCCGGGTTCAAATCAAAATCCGACGATGCCTGATGTATCCTGCCCAGCGCTTTATTCAGGCGGATTTCAAGATTGCTCTGAGTCATCAACCGGCTCTGATGCTTGGAACCCCAAAGTCTCGGGATCAAAAATATAATGCGCTCCACAGAATTGACAATCCGCTGTAACCGTTTCGTCTTTTGTCGTCATATGCGCGATGTCTTTGGCTGAATAAATTGACAGGCTTTGGCGCACGCGCGCCTCTGAGCAGGTACAGCCAAACTCTACCGCCTGGGTGTCAAACACACGCGGGGCCTCTTGGTGAAACAGGCGTAGCAACAGATCGGTCGGGGCAATGGATGGGCCGATTAGCTCAAGCTCATCAACGGTATCCAGCAAAATATTAACGCGCGACCAGTTTTCAGCATTGTCATCATCAGCCGCTGGAATGGTGGTTTCAGCCCCCGCTATTAAAGTTGAAGCATTCGGCATTTGTTGCAGCATTACGCCCCCGGCACGCCAGCGTTTAGCCTGCCCCGCCATTTGTGATTGGCCAAAGGCCAGCTGAAAGCGCGTCAGGATTTGTTCAGACTGATCAAAATAGCTTTCGGCGCAATCTGAAAGCGATTGTTTATCAAGCGGGGTGACGCCCTGATAGGGTTTGGTGCCTTCGCCTTGATCAATTAAAATAGCAAAATACCCTTTGCCGATTTGCGAAAACGGGCTTTGGCTGGCGTCCAGCCGATCAGCGTCAAAGCTTGCGTATGCGCGGATGCGCGCCGGGTCCCCTTCCTTTTTGGGAGCATAAAAATCCGCAGCAATAATCCGCGCAGGCCCGTCACTGCGCACTTGAATGGACAGTTTCCAGCGCAATTTCATGGTCTGGCCGATTAATGCGGTTAGCAATGCGACTTCGGCAATCAGGGCTTCGATTTGGGCGGGGTAATTATGCTGGGCCAACACATGTTCCAGCACACCGTCCAGGCGCGCAACGCGACCACGGGTGTTGGCGTGATCCAGTTGAAAGGGCAAAACGGTATCATCCCATGCGATTGTCGGCCTCTGTGTCATTAATCGGATCCTTTAAGGGTTTATTTACGCATAACGCGGCTGTTTGGGCAGGGCAACTGAATGATTTCGGTTGATTTTACGGTTTGGCGAATTCACTACAGTTAATAATTGATGGGGGGGCAATAAGATGATCCGCAGATTTGGTGAGCCGGTGGTGATGGAAAAGCGCTACCGGATGCGTCCCGGAGCCTATGCTATTTTACCGCTAGGGCAAAACCTGCTGTTGACCCATCAGGCCGAGCCGACACCCGAATTTCAATTGCCCGGCGGTGGTATTGATCCGGGTGAATCGCCCATAGCGGCGCTACATCGCGAGGTCATGGAGGAAACCGGTTGGCGAATTGGAAAGCCGGTAAAGCTGGGGGTGTATCGCCGTTTTACTTACATGCCGGAATATAATTTATGGGCGGAAAAGGTCTGTCATGTTTATATGGCCAGACCTGTACGCGCATTGGCAGATCCAACCGAGGCGGGCCATTTGGCCATCTGGATGGCAGCTGAAGATGCAGCCCTGAAACTGGCCAGCGAGGGTGACCAACATTTTGTGCGTAGACTGTTTGGCTAAGGTTTAATCTGGCCCGTTATATTCCAACAGCACAGCCGAGATATCATCAGGAAAGTCCTGATCGCCGGCATATGTCGTTAAATCCCACATTAACGCATCAAAAAACCGGGGGCCGCGAATGGCAGAGTTGCGTTTTAAAAGGTCAATCATCCCGTCCTCGTCCAGCATATCGGGTTCATTTTTTCCGGGGCACTCCGTAATTCCGTCAGACATCAGAAATAGACGGTCACCTGGCGCAAGAGTAATCTGGAAATCTTCATAAGTGGCGCCGGAAACCAGCCCGATAGGCAAGCCGCCTTGGCCACATAATTCAACCGAACCATTTGCGTGCTGAATGGCAGGGTGCGGGTGACCGGCCTGAGTTGCGATAACCTTTCCGGTTTCCAGATCCAGATGTGCCAGAAGCAGGGTAAAATAGTGTTCAGTATCCATTTCTTCCAGCACAAGATGGTTTAAATGTTCCGCAACTTTGGCAGGGCTGCGGGCAGAATAGCCGCCATCGTCATCGTGGGTTAGCGCTAGATTTTGTTCAGGTGTCCCGCCGGATAAAAACCCGGCTAGACGCGCTGTCATCATTGCTGACGAAATACCGTGACCTGACACATCAATAGAAAACAACCCGACCTGATTTTTGTTGATCTGGAAAAACCCGACAAGATCGCCACCAACATGCCCGCTAGAGCGCAACAATAACGAGATTTCCGCAGCGCCCAAATTGCGATACCGCTCTTTGATCAACGATTGCTGAAGCTTTTTTGCCTCGATTAAATCACGTTCAATCGTGTTATAAAGACATTGTATTTCTGCCAGCGCATCGCTGGCAACCCGGTTTTTTTCGGTCAGTTCGCGTTCCATTTCCTGGATGCGTTCACCCGCTCGGATCCGCGCGCGCAATTCACTGGCGTTTATAGGTTTGGTTAGAAAATCATCGGCACCCACATCCAGCCCATGCGCAACCTCGCCTTTTTCACTTTTTGAAGTGAGCAAAATAAAATAAACATAACCGTTCTGCTCCAACTCGCGAAAAGCCATACAAAACTCTAGGCCATTCATGCCGGGCATCATCCAGTCACTTAAAATCAAGTCAAGCGATTTGGTCTTGCAGATTTCTAGCGCGGCATGCCCCGAATCCGCCTCAAAGACTTCATAGCCCCACCGTTTCAGAGATACACTAAGAATCCGGCGCTGGGCACGGCTGTCGTCAACAACCAGAACCTGTTTTTTGATCTGTGACTGATCATAACCGTCTTCAGATTGTTGCTTGTTAAATGATAGGGCAGGTTCTGCCATGCTAACTTTCTCGATGTTTTCAATAGAATCCCTTTAACCTGTTCTTGTGGCAGCAAGGGTTTAAAGGGAAGTGAATGCTAAAATTTGCGCTATTTTATGTTTGGCGGCTTACTTGGCGTTAAGTTATCCGGAATATAAAGTCAGGGCGTGGGGACGTAATTTGGTGTTGGGAGTGGGTTATGATTAGCTGGGATAGAGTAAATGAGTTGCGCGATGAAATAGGCTCGGAAGATTTTTCTGAAGTGGCGGAAATGTTTCTTGAGGAGGTTGAGGAAGTGATTATGCGGCTAAAAG
>CAYYXZ010000168.1:0-4844 GCA_964475715.1 uncultured Marinosulfonomonas sp.
GGTGTGCGCTACGGTCACCGCGCCACATTGGCCGCCGGTGAAGGCATTGACGACATGTATGCCAAAACCCGCGCCGAAGGCTTTGGCCCCGAGGTTCAGCGCCGCGTGATGATTGGCACTTACGTTTTATCGGCCGGTTTTTATGACGCTTATTACAACCGCGCGCGTCGGGTTCGTAACCTGATAAAACAGGATTTCGAGCAGGTGTTTAACGCGGGCATTGACGCGATTCTAACGCCGGCCACGCCGTCCTCGGCCTTTGGTTTGGGCGAAATGGCTGATGCCGATCCGGTGCAAATGTATTTAAACGATGTGTTCACAGTCACCGTAAATCTTGCCGGTTTGCCCGGGATTTCGGTTCCGGCGGGGCTGGATAAACAGGGTTTGCCCTTGGGTTTGCAATTGATTGGCCGCCCGTGGGAGGAGGCTGATTTGCTAAATTTCGCCTATGCGCTTGAAACGGCGGCAGGTTTTGTTTCCAAACCGGCTAAATGGTGGTAATCAGCTTGATAGGCAAAAGGGTAGAGGTGAATTTAATGCGGTATTTTGTTCCAGCGATGGTAATTTTGGCTCTTGGGGCCTGCACGTCACAGGTGCCTGATTCGGGCATGGGCGTCGGTTTTGACAGCCCCTCCAGTTACGCGCAACAACGCGCAAACCGAGAGGCTGAATTGCAGGGTCAAGATTTACAGGGTCAAAATCGCGTGCAAACCGGTGCCCTGATTTCAGACGAAACGCCAACAGGCACACAAACCCGCACAGCCGGTTCCAGCATTTCCGATGAGCAGGATTTTGATGCCGTGGCCGAGCGTGAATCAATTGAAAGCGACAAAGAGCGGCTGGCACGTCAAAAGGCGCAATATGTGATAATTCAACCCACAGCTGTGCCCACGGGCGGCGGCGGGCAGGGCGCTATTTTGGTTAATTTTGCGCTTTCCAGCACAAATAAAGTTGGTGAATCGATCTATAATCGCATCATAATATTTCCCCACACCCGCCATGTTCGAAATTGCCAGCGTTTCCTGTCTCCTGATAAGGCGCAAACCGATTTCCTGAAAAGTGGTGGGCCGCAAAGAGACCGCAGAGGGCTTGATCCGGATGGTGATGGTTTTGCCTGTGGATGGAACCCGCAACCGTTTCGAAATGCCAGAAAATAAGCCGGTTTCACCGCGGCTATTTCAGCCCGGTAAGCTGATCCGTCAAGATACCTCTAGCCCCAATTTCAGCGCCCGCCGTGGTGGCGTTTTGCCCGATATGGTTGTGCTGCATTACACAGCCATGCAGACGACGGCGGCGGCGCTTGAACGGCTGTGCAGCCCCAAATTCGAGGTTTCGGCGCATTATCTGATTTCCCAAACTGGTGAAGTTTTTCAACTGGTTAGCGAGGAAATGCGGGCTTGGCATGCCGGTGCGGGGCGTTGGGGGGCAACCACAGATGTTAATTCGCGCGCAATTGGAATCGAGTTGGCCAATTGCGGTTTCTCGCCGTTTTCCAACCCACAGATGACCGCGCTTGAGGCTGTGTTGGCCGCAATTATGCAGCGCTGGAATATTGCCCCAAAGCGCATCATTGGCCACTCTGACATGGCACCGGGGCGCAAGGCTGATCCGGGGGGGCGATTTGACTGGTTTAGGTTGGCAAATTCGGGTCTGTCTGTTTGGCCGTCGCCTGATTTGAAGCCTTGCGATGGCACCGGTTTTGTCGATGCGATAAAACGTTTTGGAATGACGGCAGAGGCCGATGAGGAAACGCTGCTAACGGCCTTTCGGTTGCGGTTTCGGCCTTGGGCAACGGGACCTTTGGGGGTCGTGGGACCGCTGGATCAAACCGATTTGGCGATGGCACAGGATCTGGCCCGACGTTTCCCCGTTGACCTGCCCCAGAGCAGCGCCTAAATAGCAGGCGCGCGGATGGCTGGATGGCCGCGTGGTGGCAACACTGCGAGGAAAGTCCGGACTCCACAAAACAACGGTGCCGGGTAACGCCCGGCTGGGGAAACCCAAGGGAAAGCGCCACAGAAAACAGACCGCCTGTGCATGACGCAGGTAAGGGTGAAACGGTGGGGTAAAAGCCCACCGCGGGACTGGCAACAGGACCGGCACGGCAAGCCCCACCGGGAGCAATGCCAAATAGGAACCTCGCGGGGTGTAGCCCCGGGGTCGTTTTGGCCCTGAAGGTTCGGGTTGGCAGCTAGATCTGTTCAGTAATGGGCAGGGCAGAGGAATGGTCATCAAAAGGCGGGGAAACCCACCTTGAACAAAATCCGGCTTATAGGCCGTCCGCGCTTGCTTTTGTTGTTGACTTGGGGGCCATGGGGGTTACAAGGCGATTTCATAGTTTTATACGGGCGATTTCGCCCCCCGCTTTAGGAGCTAATATCATGGCGAAGCCAACCACAATTAAAATCCGCCTGAATTCGACAGCGGGCACCGGCCACTTTTATGTGACCAAGAAAAACGCGCGCACCATGACGGAAAAAATGTCGGTTAATAAATACGACCCGGTTGTGCGCAAGCACGTTGAATATAAAGAAGGCAAGATCAAGTAAGATCAGCCCTTTCGGATTAGACTAAAAAACCGCGCAAGGGTTCTGCGCGGTTTTTTTGTGTTTGGGGGTCTGCAAGGGCAGGGTGGCAGGCAAAGTAAAAGGGCCGGTAATTAACCAGCCCTTTGTTTTTGTTATGTATTGCGATGCTCGGCTATTCGCGATTGCCAAACAGGTGCAGCAGCATCATGAACATATTGATAAAGTTCAGATACAGGCTTAGCGCGCCCATAATCGCGGCTTTGCCCATCCATTCTTTGTCACCCACTTGTGCGTGCGCCAGATAGTCGTTTTTAATTCTTTGCGTATCATAGGCCGTAAGCCCTGCAAAAATCAGCACGCCCAAAACCGAGATCGCAAACATGATCATCGGCGAGGCCAAAAAGATGTTAACGATCGAGGCCACAATCAGCCCGATCACACCCATGATCAAAAAGCTGCCCCAGCCCGAGATGTCTTTTTTAGTGGTGTAGCCATAAAGCGACAGGCCGGCAAAGGCGATCGAGGTGATCAAAAACACCTGCGCGATTGAGTGGTCGGTGTAGATCATAAAGATGAAGCTGATCGACACGCCCATAAGCGTTGCAAAGGCGTAAAAGAACAGTTGTGCGCCGGCAGCCGACAGTCTGTTAATCAATGCGCCAAAGGCAAAGACCATGATCAAGGGGGCAAACATTACCACAAAACGGGTCATGCCGGTGAACAGGGTTTGCATCAGATATTCATTATTACCAACGGCGAAAGCGGCGGCAAATGTTAGCAGTAGGCCTACGGACATCGTGGCGTAGACCTTGTTCATATGGGCGCGGAGCCCCGCGTCGATCTCGGCCGTGCGTGTGCCCACACCGGTTTGGACCGTATTAAAGTTAACCATAGAACCCTCCAGATTCAGAAATATTGGTCAGTGCCGCAGAAAGCGGTCACCCTCACCTTTCTATATCGGCAAAGATGGCGCGGATTTCAAGTTTTACTGACAGATTTCTGCCAAATATGTCCAATTTTAGCGATTTTATGCCCGCCAAGTGGCCGGAACATCCCAAAATGGCCGGTCTGCCTCGGCTTGGGCCTGCGCAATTGTCAGCCCGAGATCATCCAAAGCGGCCCTGTCCAGTTCACGCAATGCGCGGCGCTGGCTTTGGGCGGCCAACGCCAGCCGGATCAAACGAAGCGGTGAAATGCTGCGCCGGGTGTTCAGGTGCGGGACTGTGTTGCAAGTTGTTGTAGTCATCGTGTGATCCTTTCGGTTTGGTGATGGGTTTCTAAGATTTCATCAAATCTCTTGATTCATATGGCACCTTGTGGTTCATTTTAAAAATGAATGTTTCTGCATGAATACATCAAGGATATTGATATGATTCGAAATCTGGATATGACCGCGTTGCGCGCTTTTGTGGCGGTTTCCGAGGCGGGCGGGGTGACAAAAGCCGCCGGTTTTTTGAATTTGACCCAATCGGCGGTTTCGATGCAGCTAAAACGGCTGGAGCAGTCACTTGACGTGAAGCTTTTGACCAAAAGCGGGCGCGGTGTGGCCTTGAGTGGCGAGGGGGAGCAATTGTTGGGATATGCCCGCCAGATGTTGGCGTTGAATGACGAGGTTTTTGCCCGTTTGACGCATCAGGCCTATGAGGGCGAGATTATGTTGGGGGTGCCGTATGATATTGTCTATCCGGCGCTTCCCCAGGTGCTGCAACGCTTTAACACCGAATACCCGCGCATGAAGGTGCGGCTGGTGTCATCTTACACCAAAAGTTTGCGCAAATTGTTCGAGCGCGGGCAATGCGATATGATTTTGACCACCGAGGACACGCTTGAGCAGGGCGGTGAAACCTTGGCAAATTTGCGCCTGATCTGGATCGGGGCGCCGGATGGCAACAGCTGGACGCGCCGCCCGTTGCCTCTGGCTTATGAATATGACTGCATTTTTCGCAGCGGTGTTCAGCGCAAACTGAACGAGGCCGGTATCGCTTGGGATATTGTGATCGAATCGGATTCCACCCGCACAATCGAAGCATCGGTCAGTGCCGATCTGGCTGTGCATACCGTGCTTGAGGGGATGGAGCCGCCTTATGTGGAGCAGATAAATCATAACGGTGCGTTGCCCGAGCTGACGACAAAACAGATTAACCTTTATGTCTCCGATCTGGCCAAAGGTCAGGCCGTGGATGATTTGGTCGATCATATCCGCCGCGCATATAACGGTCTGTAAATGCGCAGCCCGAGCGCGCAGATTTAGGGTCAGGACCCTAGGGCGTAGACCCATAAATCCTGCACCACTGGCGAAATTGTCGCGAAATATCA
>CAYYXZ010000169.1:0-4834 GCA_964475715.1 uncultured Marinosulfonomonas sp.
TTTGCACAGGCCCAGCCGTTTGCACAGGCCCAGCCGATAGATGGCTATGGCCCGGGCTTTTTTCGCATTGGCGGCAAGGTTTATGATGGCGCGGTTCTGGTGTTGGCAGACAGCATAACCCGTTGGAACGGTTATGAAGATTGCGCGCCATTGCGTGCATTGGCCGGTAATATTGATGTGCTGTTTTTTGGCACCGGTGTTGAAGCTGCCTATATTCCAAAAGATTTGCGGGTTGCTTTGGAGTGCTTCCAGATCGGGGTTGAGCCGATGGCAACGCCTGTGGCCTGTCGCACTTATAATGTATTGTTGGCCGAGGGGCGCCGGATCGGGGCGGCTTTGTTGCCTGTTTAGAGCGCTGTTGCTGATTTGGCGCGGGCGGGCGGCCAGGTATTTAAGAAAAGAAGAAGGGGCGGGGTTTGTCGCTTTTCGTGCATGGTTTATTGGAGTATGCGGGTGATATGGAATTGATGAATGTCAGCGATGTGGCCTGCACCCGTGGTGGTGTGGTGGTTTTGGAGGGGGTGAATTTTACCCTGTCGGCCGGGCAAGTATTGCTGTTTCGCGGGCCAAACGGCATTGGCAAGACCACGCTGTTGCGCTGCTTGGCCGGGTTGCAGCCAATCTTGGAAGGCGAGGTGATCGCCGATCCTGATGCGATAACTTATGGTGCCCATGCCGATGGTTTGAAATCTACCCTGACGGTGACGGAAAGCCTGAAATTCTGGGCGCAGGTTTACGGGCTTAAGGATATCAATCCGGCGCTGGATGCCTTTAATTTACAGAATTTGAAAGATCGCGCCGCGCATAATTTATCGGCCGGTCAAAAGCGCCGTCTGGGTTTGGCGCGGCTTTTGGTGACGGGGCGCAAAATCTGGGCGCTGGATGAGCCAACGGTTTCGCTGGATGTGGCCAGTGTTACGTTGTTTGCCGATGCTGTGCGCGCGCATTGTCAATCCGGTGGTGCGGCGCTGATTGCCACGCATATTGATTTGGGCATTGCCGCCGATGTGCTGGATTTAACCCAAAATAAGGCGAAACCGCGCGATTTGGCCGGCTTTGACGAGGCTTTTGAATGATTGCCATATTGATCCGGGATTTGCGATTGGCAATGCGTTCGGGCGGCGGATTTGGCCTTGGATTGGCGTTTTTTCTGATCGTGGTTGTGTTGGTGCCGTTTGGCGTTGGCCCGCAAAGCGCGGTTTTGTCGCAAATTGCATCCGGCATTTTGTGGGTCGGGGCTTTGTTGGCTTGTCTGCTGTCGCTGGACCGGATTTTTGCGCTGGATTTTGAGGATGGATCGCTTGATTTGCTGGCAACCGCTCCGGTGCCGCTGGAGGGGGTGGTGGCGATGAAGGCTTTGGCGCATTGGTTGACCACCGGATTGCCGTTAACCATTGCCGCGCCGTTCTTGGCGATATTGTTGCACATGCCGGCCAGCGGGTTTGTCTGGCTGGTGATCACGCTTGGAATTGGCACGCCGGCGCTGTCATTTATCGGCGCATTTGGCGCGGCGTTAACTGTGGGCATCAAGCGCGGTGGGCTGTTGCTTTCGCTGTTGGTTTTGCCACTTTATATGCCAACGCTGATTTTCGGGGCCGAGGCGCTGCACCGTGGCATTGCCGGTCTGGACACCACAACACCGCTGCTGATGCTGGCCGGAATCACGGCAGGGGTGATTGCCCTGCTGCCCTTTGTCGCGGCGGCCGTAATTCGGATAAATTTACGGTGATGTACGCTTGAAATCGGCAGTCGTTGGGATCATAAGGTTAGGACAATACTGTTAGGATTTACGAATGTCTCTTTGGGAATACGCCAATCCAAGAAAATTCATGCAAACTTCGGGGGTGATACTGCCGTGGTTTGTAGCGCTTTCGGCCATATTTTTGGGCGTCGGCCTGATTTGGGGGTTTTACTTTACCCCCAAAGCTATAAATTTCGGATCCTCGGTTAAAATCCTCTATGTGCATGT
Organism: uncultured Marinosulfonomonas sp.; assembly: GCA_964475715.1. Taxonomy (GTDB): domain Bacteria; phylum Pseudomonadota; class Alphaproteobacteria; order Rhodobacterales; family Rhodobacteraceae; genus Profundibacter. The sequence goes on from CAYYXZ010000169.1 coordinate 1,970, forward strand.
GCCCTCGGCGTTTTTGGCAATCAATGCCTGGATAATGATGTTGGTCACCTCGTTGGTCTGGTTGATTCGTCGTCATCACGTTTCGGCCCTTGCCGCCCGTGCTGCGGCCCCGATCGGCATGACCATGACGTTGATTGCGCTGATTACCGGCGCGATCTGGGGGCAACCGATGTGGGGCACCTTTTGGGCTTGGGATCCGCGCATGACGTCGTTTTTGATTCTGTTTTTGTTCTATCTGGGCTATATGGCCTTGTGGGAAGCCATCGAGGATCCCGAAACCGCGGCCGATTTGACGGCGATTTTATGTATGGTTGGCTCGGTTTTTGCGCTGCTTAGCCGCTATGCGGTAAATTTCTGGAATCAGGGGCTGCATCAGGGTGCGTCGCTTTCGCTGGACAAAGAAAAAAATGTGGCCGATGTTTATTACTGGCCGTTATTGGTCTGCATGGCGGGGTTTGTTTTGTTGTTTATCACGTTGGTTTTATTGCGCACCCGCACCGAAATCAGAGCGCGCCGGCTAAAGGCGCTGATCGCACGGGAGCGAAATGAATGATACCTTATCTGGGAAAACACCATACCGAGGTGCTGGCCTCTTTTGCGGTGACTTTTGTTTTGCTGATAATTTTGGTCGGCCTTAGCGTGATGCGTTCGCGCCGGATTGCGCGCACTCTGGCCGAGGTCGAAGCACGGCAAAAGAAGACAAATGTCTGAGCCGCGTCAATTCAATCTGATGGCATTTTTGCCAATCGGGATATTCGCCGTAATCCTGTTGGCATTTTTTCTGCCGGGTTTGTGGCGCGCAGACCCCAACTCCATTCCTTCAGCTCGTATCGGTGGCCCGGCGCCAGCTTTGGTTGTCAGCCCAGAGCAGGGTGATAAGCCCGGTTTTACCGATGAAACCCTACGCGCTCCGGGGGTAAAGCTGGTTAATTTTTGGGCCTCGTGGTGCCCGCCTTGTCGGGCTGAACATCCCTATCTGATGCAAATGGCCGCAAACGGTTTGCCGATTTACGGGATCAATTATAAAGACACTCCCAGAAATGCGGCCCGTTTTCTGGGCGAGTTGGGAAATCCATTCACGGCAGAGCTGATCGACCCAAGGGGGCGCAACGGTATTGAATGGGGTGTGGTCGCCATGCCCGAAAGCTATTTGATTGATAGCAACGGGGTGATTGTGCTGCATTTTCGTGGCCCGATTAATCAAAGAATTATCGATACCCTGATCAAGCCGGCGATAGCAGCGGCTGACTAAACGCCAAGCGGCATTTGAATTTCGGTAAAATCTGCCATCTTTCTGGGCCTAAACGCCGGGGAAAAACAGAATTGCCAGAAAAGCCAGCCCAGCAGCCTCGATCAAAGGGGCAGGGATTGTAAGGCCTTTGTGGCGATTTTTGGGCACAGATAAGTCAATCATGCCATAATTCATACTGGATAATGGTTAATAAAAAAAGCGATAGATCAAATAAAAACAGCCTATTTCAGGAAACAAACTGTTTCGTATCAGGGCCGTATCAGTAGTGTATCAGGGCTGTGGGCAACTCAGATGATAATCTGTTATTTGATGCAATAAGCGGTTTCATCTGCTGCCAAAGCCCTGTAGAAAACGCGAAACCTTCAGGGGAATCCCTGAAATATGTGCGGGTGTGGCGGAATTGGTAGACGCACCAGATTTAGGTTCTGGCGCCGCGAGGCGTGGGGGTTCAAGTCCCTTCACCCGCACCATTTTGAAAAAAACGCAATTCCTTCAAAACATCAGCCAATCGGAATATATTCCACCAGCTCAGCTTTTTGACATGGCGCTGCGTTGATCGGCCGGATCAGCAAGGCGTTGGCACCGGCCAGAACGGTTAGTAAAGCGCGGGTTTGTCAAGTATGCAATCGCCTTTATTTACGTGACCAAACTGCTGCGCTAAATATCCAAACTACCTTGGGCCGAGCTATCTTTTTCCTTGGCGGCCTTTTTGTAATTATCCACGGCCAGCGGGATGCGCAACGCACGTTCGCCGTGCTCCAACAGATCCTCTACGGTTGCAATCTGCAGCTTTGGCACAGGGGACACACCTTCTGGTGCGTATTGTCCTGCGGCGGCGGCTTCGGTTTTCATCGGGCCAGTTGGCGGGGTCAGGGTTAAAAACACGCCCATTTGCGCGCCTTCACGGTCCAGCACCCCGACCAGATCGCGCAGCATGGCAACGCCTACGTTTTTACCGCCCTTAACCGAGACAATACAGCGATCCGATTTGCCGATATAGCGGATGCCGTCGATGCCTTTATCGGCACCCTTTTTGCCGCCCTTCCACGGCTGGGCATTGATCAGGGATAGTGCCCATTTCTCGAACTCGTATTTGTCGGCCTTGGCCAGCGCCTTGGCCCCGCCGATGTCTTTCGGGGTGCCGTGGGCTTCAAATTCGATGCCCTCAAAGGCATCTTTCAGGCGGCGCTCGATCAGGCCGATGGCCAGATGGGTGACATCAATGCCGATCCAGTTGCGATGCAGATTTTGTGCCGCATGGACGGTGGTGCCACAGCCACAGAACGGATCCAGGATCACGTCGCCTTCATTCGAGGAAGCCTTGATGATACGCTCCAGCAGGGCCACGGGTTTTTGGGTGGGGTAGCCGAGGCGTTCTTTTGAGCCTTGTGGAGGCAACCAACGAACATCCTCGTCAATACCTTGTAAAGTGTCGTGTAGACACTCTTTTGTGTGAGGTTGGTATGCCCAAATATCTTGTAATAATTGCCCTGGGCTTGAATGTAAATATTGTCGATATGTAGGGAGGTTTTTCCCTGTAGGTTTTGGTAAATCTATAAGACCTAGTTCATACATTGCATCTAGTTTATCGTGTTGTGGCAAATCTGGATCAA
>CAYYXZ010000170.1:0-4819 GCA_964475715.1 uncultured Marinosulfonomonas sp.
GTAACCAGCCGCAAACCTGTTCGGAAAAGTAGGACCACTTCAGGGCGCTCAGATTTTTATAGGAAACTGCAAACGCTTCCTATAAGATTATAGGAGTGGCGGGTAAGGTATAAAGTGGCACGTCCAGAATATGGGAAACTATAATATGAACTATGATCATTTCAAAAACACAAGCTCCGGCAATCTTGTTCCAACCTTATATAACGAGCAAGCATTTGTGCCAAACCCACTTCCTCCCCACCTTGAAGCTTGGAAAAACTGCACTTGAAGCGGCTTTCGTTTGGGGTTTGAGAAAATACAAAGATACCACCAGCGGCGACCACGCCAAATGGACATTAACATGTGCGATTAATACCGGTGTGATGTATCCTGATATGTAAACCCTTAACTCATCGCCAAGGTTCAAAACCTTATCAAAGGGCCGCAATGCGCAAAATATTTAGATTATTTCGCAACACCGCGTTTCTAATTTTCTTGTCCGCGAGCTTATTTGTAACCACATTAGGTGCACTAGCTTGGTCAGTTGGGCTGGTTGTGCAAGTTGCAACATTAACAACGACAGCAACGGCCACTGCACTACGTCACAGCAAAGAGATAACAAAAGCAATAGCCCGAGCCAAAGCAAAAGGCCGAATACGCCGTGTTGTTGTTGCCGTTCCAATCGCCGGGGTCGCAGCAGCAGCAGCTTTTGAGACACAAGATTATTTGCAATGGAAAGAACAAAATCCAGACAGAACATTTGGCGATTATTCCTGCGAAATCGCAAGCATGAGCGCAGAGGTGATTGACGAAGTGTTGCACGAACTGCCAGATTTAATCCGCCCATCAAATGGGTGGGTAATAGGTTTTTTACCTACATGTGAAGAGAGCAGATAAATGGCAAAAATTGTTATGTAATTTTGTTATAGCCTGACAACTTTATTTTGATTCTGCCGTCAGGTTATAACGCCGCCGGAACATATCAACCGGCCCAGCAGTAGCGGCCAGATCAGGTACCGTCATCTGCCCTAATAGCATCATTTCCGTATGACCTGAATTTATCAAAATAGCGCAAACCAAACGCCTAGCCAAAATGCAGGGCTTTTATCCTGCAGTGTGGCTTGCCCCCGAAATTATCGCAATCTCAAGCTCGGATTAGCAGCGGATTTCCTAAACCGACCGCTCGACCAGCATCTTTTTGACCTGCGCAATCGCCTTGGCCGGGTTTAAACCTTTGGGGCAGGTATTGGTGCAGTTCATAATCGTATGACAGCGATACAACTTGAACGGGTCGTTCAGCTCATCCAACCGCTGATCCTGTGCCTGATCCCGGCTATCGATAATCCAGCGATACGCGTGCAGCAATGCAGCCGGTCCCAGATAGCGATCCGAATTCCACCAATAACTGGGGCAGGATGTAGAACACGAGGCGCACATCACACATTCATACAATCCGTCCAGCAGCTTGCGATCCTTGATCGACTGTTTCCATTCTTTTTCAGGCCGCTTGGTGGTCGTTTTCAGCCACGGCATAATACTGGCGTGCTGGGCGTAAAAATTGGTCAGATCCGGGATCAAATCTTTGACCACCGACATGTGCGGCAAAGGATAAATCCGGACATCCCCCCTGACTTCGTCAATGCCGTAAATACAGGCCAGCGTGTTGATGCCGCCGATGTTCATCGCACAAGAGCCGCAAATTCCCTCGCGGCAGGAACGCCTGAATGTCAGGGTCGGGTCAATCTCGTTTTTGATCTTGATCAGCGCATCCAGCATCATCGGCCCGCAACTGTCCAGATCAACAAAATAGGTATCGACCTGCGGGTTTTTACCATCATCCGGGTTCCAGCGGTAAATCTTGAATTTGCGGATATTTTTCGCGCCTTCGGGTTTGGGCCATGTTTTGCCCACAACCATGCGTGAATTTTTAGGGAGCGTCAGTTCAACCATCTGGTGTGCCTATCTCAATCCTGTGGCCAGCTCGGCCCTTATTATACATTCAATCGTGCCGCGCCGCGCCGCGATGTTAACAACGGTTGTAACGGTATCTGCGTCCGGCGCTGTCACGGCCGCTTTGGCCAGCGCGAAAATTTCATTGGTGCTGGCATTATCAATCACACAGTCGCTATAGGCTGCGGTATTGCGGCCTGGAAATTTATCCTGGACAATCGGTGTCACCACGCTTTTGGCGGCTTTGCGCGAAGTGTCCTGCACAATATTATCCGCAACGCAGCCCGTCAAAACAAACAGCGATACCACTGCAAATATTATGGATCGTGTCATGGCCTAATCTCCTTGTAACGACGAACGAATGCTGCTGCCCGATTGTAAAAACAAAATAGCGCGGCGTTGCTGGGCGTCTGTCAGGGTTGGCCACAGCGCATGATCGCCGCTCATCAGCGGATATCCGGTGGGAAATGGCAATGTTCCGGGCGCGGTTTTTACGGTTTTCGGCGCTGGCTCAACCCAAGGCTTTGCCTTGCCGCCCGCCTTCAAAACGCAGCGGTTAATATAGGCCAATTCCTGATCTGTGGCAAAAACCCTGCTGGTTTTATAGGCCGGATCGGCCTGCGCGCGTTCGGTGAAGCCCGATGTAATCGCGCAGCGTTCCGCAAGCGCATAATCGGGGATGTCGCCAACAGGCACGCACCCCGCAAGGGCCGCGCTAAAAACAAATGCCAAACTTCCGGTTAAAATTCGCATCAGTACACCCGCTTTTTGGGAGCAATTTTTTTCAGCTCAATGCCACCATCGGCCTCGCTGGTCAAAGGCTCGGTATGCACAGGGCGAAAACTTAGCTTCACCTCGGGACCATTCACATGGGCCAGCGTATGTTTGCGCCAGTTTTTGTCGTCACGGTCTGGATAATCTTCATGCGCATGCGCCCCGCGGCTTTCCTTGCGGGCCTCGGCACCAACGATGGTGGCCATGGCATTTGGCATCAGATTGTCCAATTCCAACGTTTCCATCAAATCACTGTTCCAGATCAAAGACCGGTCGGTGACTTTCAAATCATCCATCTTGGCGGCAATTATTTTCATGTTTCTAACACCTTCAGACAGGCTTTTGTCGGTGCGGAAAACGGCCGCATCTGTTTGCATGGTTTTTTGCATTTCAAGACGCAAATCCGAAGTGGAAATATTGCCATCGGCATAACGGAACTTGTCAAACCGCTCAAACGACTTATCAATTGATGCCTGATTCAGCACCGGATTGGCCGATTTCGGATCAATAATTTCCGCCGCTTTAATCGCTGCGGCACGGCCGAAAACCACCAGATCAATCAACGAATTTGAGCCCAACCGGTTGGCCCCATGCACCGACGCACAGCTGGCTTCGCCCACAGCCATCAAGCCGGGGGAAATCGCATCGGGGTTGTCTTTGGTCGGGTTTAAAACCTCGCCCCAGTAATTCGTCGGGATCCCGCCCATGTTGTAATGCACGGTTGGCAGCACCGGAATCGGCTCTTTGGTTAAATCAACACCGGCAAAAATGCGCGCGCTTTCGGAAATTCCGGGCAGACGTTCGGCCAGTGCTTCGGCGGGCAAATGGTCCAGATGCAAATAGATGTGATCCTTATTCGGGCCCACTCCGCGCCCTTCGCGAATTTCCAAAGTCATGCAGCGGCTAACCACATCGCGACTGGCCAAATCCTTGTAGGTTGGCGCGTAACGCTCCATAAAACGTTCGCCTTCCGAGTTGGTCAGATAGCCGCCCTCGCCGCGCGCGCCTTCGGTGATCAGACAACCCGATCCGTAAATTCCGGTGGGGTGAAATTGCACAAATTCCATATCCTGCAACGGCAGTCCGGCGCGGGCAACCATGCCGTTGCCATCGCCGGTGCAGGTGTGGGCAGAGGTGGCGCTAAAGAAAGCGCGCCCATAACCGCCCGTGGCCAGCACCACCATTTTGGCGTTGAAAACATGCATGGTGCCGTCATCCAGCTTCCATGCGATCACCCCCTGACAGACGCCATCATCGGACATGATCAGGTCGGTGACAAAATATTCGATGTAAAATTCGGCGTTATGTTTTAGCGACTGGCCATAAAGCGTGTGCAACATTGCGTGACCGGTGCGATCGGCGGCGGCACAGGTGCGCTGCACGGGGGGGCCTTCGCCATATTCGGTGGTGTGGCCGCCAAACGGGCGCTGGTAAATCGTGCCCTCTTCGGTGCGCGAAAACGGCACGCCGTAATGCTCCAATTCGTAAACTGCGGCGGGGGCTTCGCGCACCAGATATTCCTGCGCATCCGTATCACCCAGCCAATCCGAGCCCTTGATCGTGTCATATAAATGCCATTTCCAATTGTCCGGTCCCATGTTGGAAAGGCTGGCCGCAATCCCGCCCTGAGCCGCAACAGTGTGGGAACGGGTTGGGAAAACCTTGGTGATACAGGCGGTTTTCAGCCCATGCTCGGCCATGCCCAAAGTGGCGCGTAAACCAGAGCCTCCGGCGCCAACGACGATCACATCATATTCGTGCGTTTCATATTCATATGCGGCCATATCGTTGATTTCCTTCAGGTGCTAAATAAAATTGCAAGTATGGACAGCACCGCAATTACCGACATCGCACGGCAAAACAGATTGGTCAGCAGCATGATAATTTTATGCTGTTTGGGGTTGGAGATATAATCATCAATCACCACCTCAAGCCCGAGGGCAAGGTGATAAAAAACAATCACAAAAAATAGCATCGCCACACCGGCATTCCACGGCTGGCGGTATGTTTGCAGCATTTCTGCGTGCCCGTCGCCAAGCGTGCCAATAAAGGTAAACAAAAACAAAAGCACCAACGGGATTAGCGCGATCGAGGTAATGCGCTGCAAAGTCCAGTG
>CAYYXZ010000171.1:0-4804 GCA_964475715.1 uncultured Marinosulfonomonas sp.
TGCCAGAGATTGATCTGGATATACAGCCGATGGCGGCGATGCCGATGGATATGGCGATCGAATGAAACATGGTTTAATTTGAAATCAGCCCCTCTAATTTATAGCCGTTCCATGCCAGAATTTCGCGTGCGGCGGCCGTTCTGTCGGCCGAAATATTATGACCACGGTTCAAAATCATGCCAAATTCGCCGCTTGGGGTGCCAATCACAGCCGTGCGATAGTCCTGATCCACCCACATTACCCAATGTTGCAACCCTTTGTGCGTGCCATCCTTCGGCGTAAATCGCCCCGGACCGGTGATCGGCGCAACCCCATGCAGCACCTCGCCGCTGCATTTGTATTCGCTCCAGTTAAGCAGGTCGGATTCTAATAACGTCACCTTAATTTCACAAATCTGGCCGCTGTAAGATGCGACCACCTGCCATGATCCTTCAAATTTGGCCGGAACAAATAACGCGATCGAGGTTATCGGGGCGGTTTGCGTGCGATAGCTTGGCGCCTGCTGCGGTGTGCAGGCCAAAATCAGCAGCAGCGAAGATAAAACCAGTTTTTTCATAAATATTCCATTTCGGTCCGGATTCGCACATGGCTATAAAATCGGGCGCTATAAAATAGGGCGCTATAAAATACGGCGCAACGCTTATGTTTAATAAGGCATCGGATGGGCCTTGTGGGCTGTGTTGATTTCGGCCAGCACCGCGTCGGATAATTCAATATTAACCGAAGTTAAAGAAACTTCCAGCTGCTCGATCCGGGTTGCGCCAAAAATGGCCGAGGCCATAAACGGGCGTGTGCGGCACCAAGCCAGCGCCATTTGCACAACATTCAACCCATGTCGCGCGGCAATATCTTCATAGGCCGCGGCTGCCGGCCAAACGCGTTCGGTAATCCGGCCACCCAGCGCATTATTGAATGCGCGCCGCGAACCTTTTGGCGTCAGGTCGGGTTTATATTTGTTACACAGCAATCCGGCGGACAGCGGCGAATACGCCAACAATCCCACGTCCTCATTGACACTCATTTCGGCCAGATCGGTGTCAAATATCCGGCAAAGCAGTGAATATTCGTTCTGGATTGCGGCCATTCGCGGCCCATGCCCCGCATCACTGGCGCGCAACCACATGGCCGCCCCCCAAGCGCTTTCGTTGGACAGCCCGACATGGCGGATTTTACCAGCCTCGATTTGGCGCCCCAATTCACCCAGCACATCCTGCATATGGGCCACGGTTTCATCGCGGTTCTGGCCGGATGGATCAAACGCCCAGTTTTGCCGAAACATGTAGGATCCGCGATTGGGCCAGTGCAGTTGGTAAAGATCAATGTAGTCGGTTTGCAAACGTTTCAATGAGCCTTCAAGCGCCGCAACGATGGTTTTGGACGAAATTCCGCTCCCTTGCCGTACAAACCCGCCGTTTAGCCCTGAAATCTTGGTGGCCAGCAGCAGATCGGCGCGCCGACCGGTTTTTGCAAACCAATCCCCGATGATGCTTTCGGTTTTGCCAACATTTTGCGCCGACACCGGATTAACCGGATACATTTCGGCAGTGTCTAAAAAATTGACCCCGTGCGCAATCGCCATCTCGATTTGGGCATGGGCCTGCTCTTTGGTGTTTTGCGTGCCCCAAGTCATCGAGCCAAGGCAAAGCTCGCTTACCATCAAACCGGTGCGCCCCAATTTATTCATTTGCATATTTTCAGCCCTGCTCGTTTGCTTCACAGCTTAACGTGTTAAATCACCGAACACAGTCTGTGCACAGTTTGCGCACAATTCCCACGTTTAATCCTCCATCGCTTCCAATTCGTCAATCATCGCCGAAATCATGCTCAGCCCTTTGTCCCAGAATTTGGGGTCCGACGCATCCAGACCAAAGGGGGCCAGCAATTCCTTGTGGTGTTTTGATCCGCCCGCCTTGAGCATCTCGAAATATTTATCTTGGAAATCAGCATCGCCTTCCTCGTAAACCGCATAAAGCGCGTTCACCAATCCGTCGCCAAAGGCGTAGGCATAAACGTAAAATGGCGAATGCACAAAATGGGGAACGTAGGCCCAAAAGGTCTCGTAGCCCTCCATGAAATTAAATACCGGTCCCAGACTTTCGGCCTGAACCGACATCCACAGCGCATTAATGTCATCCGGCGTCAGCTCGCCTTCGGCGCGGGCGGCGTGCAGTTTGCATTCAAAATCGTAAAACGCGATCTGGCGCACCACGGTGTTGATCATATCCTCGACCTTGCCCGCCAGCAGGGTTTTGCGCGCCTCGGGGGTTTTGGCCTCGTTTAGCAATTTTCGAAAGGTCAGCATTTCGCCGAACACGGACGCGGTTTCCGCCAAAGTTAACGGGGTAGACGACAGCAATTCGCCTTGATCGGCGGCTAAAACCTGATGCACACCGTGGCCCAATTCATGCGCCAAAGTCATCACATCGCGCGGTTTTCCCAGATAGTTCAGCATCACATAAGGATGCACCGATGTTACCGTCGGATGCGCAAATGCGCCCGGAGCCTTGCCCGGTTTCACGCCTGCATCAATCCAGCCATCGCTAAAAAACGGTGCCGCAATTTCGGCCATACGCGGATCAAACGCGCCATAAGCCTCCATCACGGTTTTTTCGGCCAGCTCCCAGCTGATGGTCTTGGTGCTTTGCATCGGCAGGGGCGCGTTGCGGTCCCAAACCTCCATGGTTTCCAGCCCTAACCATTTGGCTTTCAAGGCATAATAACGATGCGACAGTTTTGGATAAGCCGCCACCACAGCGCTGCGCAATGCCTCGACCACCTCGGGCTCCACATGGTTTGACAGGTGCCGGCCGGTCTGCGGGCTGGGCATTTTGCGCCACTGATCCTCGATCGCCTTTTCCTTGGCCAAGGTGTTATGCACCCGTGAAAACAGCTTGATATTTTCGCCAAAAACCTTGGCCAATTCCTTGGCGGCGGCCTTACGTTTGCTGCGGTCCTGTTCGGTCAGAAGGTTCAGGATGTTTTCAAGATTGATTTTATCGCCATCAATTTCAAACATTAACCCGGCAATGGTTTCGTCAAACAGTTTGTTCCAGGCCGATGCGCCAACGCTGGATTGATCATGCAAAAACTTTTCCAACTCGTCAGACAGCTGGTAAGGTTTCATCGCCCGAAGCTGTTCAAAAATCGGCCTGTAGCGGGCCAGATCGGCATTTTCAACCAGCATCGCGTCAAGTGCGCCATCCTCCAACCGGTTGATTTCCAACGAATAAAACACCAGAGGGGCGGTGGAAACCGTAACTTTTTCCTGTGCGTTCTGCATGAACTGGGCCCGATCCGCATCGGTGGTATTTTGGTAATACCGCAAACCCGCATAAGACATCAGGCGCCCGCCCGTGGTGCTGATTGCCTCATAAGCCAGCACGCATTCCAGCAAACCGTTTGCATCCAGATCGGCCAGATTGCCTTCGTATTTGGTTGCAAAATCGGCGCAGGATTTTTGCAGCCATTCCAGATCACGCGCAAATTCGGGCGCATCGGGGGCGTTGTAAAGATCGCTTAAATCCCATTGCGGCAAATCACCAAATTCGCCTTTTGTTGTGGTGTCGGTGTCGGCACTAAAGACGGGGGTAGGCAGAGCAGGGGTAGGAAAAGATAAACGCATTGAAGACCTCGATTGAACAAATTACTTATGCACATATGGCGGCATGCAGGGCGCGCTTGCAAGGGGTTGAGCGCGCGTAATTTAGTGCATTTGATGCGAATGTGGTTTCAGCAAAGGAAAAATGATGCGATTTGTGCGGTTTGGCGATATTGGGGCGGAAAAACCCGGGGTTCTGGATGCCGACGGAAATTTGCGCGATTTATCCGCTGTAATGACGGATCTGCGCGGTGATCAACTGGCTGATCTGGGCCGGATTAAACCCGGGAATTTTCCCAAAATCAGCGGTTCTCTGCGTTTTGGACCACCTGTTTGCGGGGTTGGTAAAATTGTTTGCATTGGTTTGAATTATCACGATCATGCCCGCGAAATGCAGATGGAAATACCCACGGAACCTGTGGTTTTTATCAAAGCCACCAGCGCCATAAACGGCCCTAATGATCCGATTATCATGCCGCGCGGATCGGTGAAAACGGACTGGGAGGTCGAGTTGGGTGTGGTGATTGGCAGGGCCGCAAAATATGTGGACGAGGCCGATGCGTTAAGCCATGTGGCCGGGTATCTGGCGGTGAACGACGTGTCGGAGCGCGAATTGCAACTGGAGCGCGGCGGCACTTGGGACAAGGGCAAAAGTTGCGACACATTTGCGCCGCTTGGCCCTTGGCTGGTGACGCCGGATGCGGTGGGGGATGTGCAAAACCTGGCGCTAACTGTTTTGGTGAACGGGGTGCAAATGCAGGCGGGTAATACTTCGGATATGATATTTCCGGTGGCTAAAATCATTTCATATCTCAGCCAGATCATGACGCTGCATCCGGGCGATATTATTGCGACCGGAACGCCTGCGGGTGTGGGTGTTGGCATGAAGCCGCCGCAGTTTTTAAAAGCGGGGGACCGGATTGAGCTGGGGGTCGAAAATCTGGGGGTGCAGCGCCAGAGCGTTGTGGGGTAGGGTGCTGCTTGTTGTTTTCCAGATTAAATAATGCAGTCAGGGACTGTTTGTGCTGGCTTAATGGTAATTGGTGACTTGCGAATCTTTGGGAGTTTGTTTAAACGACGCCCAACACACGATTTTGAACGGAAACCAAAATCATTTTCATGGGCTACGAAAAAGCGCTAACCCATTGAAAGCCCCTATAGCTCAGCTGGTAGAGCAACTGATTTGTAATCAGTAGGTCCGCGGTT
>CAYYXZ010000172.1:0-159 GCA_964475715.1 uncultured Marinosulfonomonas sp.
GCAACAGCATTCGTCCCTCTCATGATTTGCGATGCAAGTCAGTGGCGCCCAGTGAATGCCTGAACTGAGAACAATGACAGTAAACAAGTTGCCAGCCTTGCCGGTCTGGCACCCATTCCCCGTTTCATCAAGAAAATCACCCGGCCAACCCTGAGCTTC
>CAYYXZ010000172.1:169-4803 GCA_964475715.1 uncultured Marinosulfonomonas sp.
ACCATTCGGCCACTGCTACGTTCGCTGGAATAGAAGTCCCATATGATCCGAAAGAAACAGATCCGGACAAGTCACACATCCCCGTTCAAATAATTTGCCAGCTTAGCCGCATAAAGTCTTGCAAAACTCAGCTGAAGAAATCTGCGGAAAACTTTGCGACAGAACCGTGGCGCTATAATCACCGCCGTTTGAACAAATACAAGACCTGCAGCTACCTCAGAGAAAACCCCACCAGGCAGGCATGAGCCTTCGGGGAAATGGTGCCAGTGGTGCAGGATTAATAGGCCTGACCCTAGCTTTTCATCCCGTCCCAAAAGGTTTTGACCTTAGAAAAAAAGCTGGAACCTTTGGGGTTGTTATCCGCGGCAACATCTTCAAATTCGCGCATGATTTCTTTTTGTCGCGTGGTCAGATTAACGGGTGTTTCCACTGCAAGCTCGATGAACATATCACCCGTAGTATTGCCACGAAGTGATGGCATGCCTTTGGCGCGCAGACGCATTTGACGGCCCGATTGGGAACCGGCCGGAACCTTGACCCGGCTGCGGCCACCATCAATTGTCGGCACTTCAATATCGCCGCCAAGCGCCGCAGTGCCGATGCTGACCGGCACCTGACAATAAAGGTTTATGGCGTCGCGTTGAAACAGGTTGTGCTCTTTAACCTCGATGAAAATATAAAGATCGCCAGCGGGGCCACCGCGCAAACCCGCTTCGCCCTCGCTGGCCAAACGGATGCGGGTGCCGGTTTCAACGCCCACAGGAATGTTGACCGAAAGCGAGCGCTCTTTGTCTTTGCGCCCCGCGCCGGAACAGGATTTGCAAGGATTGTTAACCATTTGCCCCGCACCCTGACAGGTGGGGCAGGTCCGCTCAACAGTGAAAAACCCTTGCTGCGCGCGCACTTTGCCCATGCCCGAACAGGTGGGGCAGGTCACAGGATCAGAGCCGCTTTCAGCCCCTGTTCCCGAACAATCCGAGCAGGAAACCGAAGTGGGAACATTGATAGTTTTTTGCAAACCTGCGTAGGCTTCTTCCAATGTTACGTGCAAATTATAGCGCAGATCAGAGCCGCGCGTGGCGCGTGGACGTCCGCCACCGCGCCCGCCGCCCATAAAATCACCGAACAAATCATCAAAAACATCAGAAAATGCAGCTGAAAAATCGCCTTGGCCGGGGTGCCCGCCGCGCCCGCCGCCGCCTTCAAATGCAGCGTGGCCGAAGCGGTCGTAAGCACCGCGTTTTTCGGCGTCTTTTAATACGTCATGGGCCTCGTTGACCTCTTTGAATTGGGCCTCGGCGTTGGGGTTGTCGGAATTACGATCAGGATGCAGTTCTCTGGCTTTTTTGCGAAAACCCTTTTTAACTTCATCAGCGGAGGCACCTTTGTTGATGCCCAGTAATTCGTAATAATCGCGCTTTGACATGATTATTTCCCCTTGGGAACGCAAAAGCCGACCCGATAAATACCGGATCGACCACAGGCGTCAGTTTGACGCCTTATGCGCGTTTGTCGTCGTCCAGATCTTCGAAATCCGCATCGACAATATCATCATCCACACCGGAAACATCATCCTCGGGATTGCTCTCGGTTTCTTCACCAGCCGCTTCCTGCTCGGATTTATAGATCGCCTCGCCCAGCTTCATCGCGGCCTCGGTCACATTCTGGATGCCGGATTTTATTTTACCCGTTTCTTCGGTTTCCAGATCATCATTCAGCGCAACAATGGCCAGCTCGATCGCCTCGATCGTGGTCGGGTCAACCTTGTCTTTGTGCTCTTCCATCGCCTTTTCAGTTGAATGGATCAGGCTTTCGGCCTGGTTTTTAGCCTCGATCAACTCTTTGCGCTCTTTATCGGCCTCGGCGTTTTCTTCGGCCTCTTTGACCATTGCCTCAACCTCGTCATCCGACAACCCGCCAGAAGCCTGAATGGTGATCTTTTGCTCTTTGCCGGTGCCTTTGTCTTTGGCCCCAACTTCGACAATGCCATTGGCGTCGATGTCAAAAGTCACTTCGATTTGTGGCAAGCCACGCGGCGCAGGCGGGATGCTTTCCAGATTGAACTGACCCAGCATTTTGTTGTCCGTGGCCATTTCACGCTCGCCTTGGAAAACCCGCAAAGTAACGGCGTTCTGGTTATCTTCGGCGGTCGAGAACACTTGCGATTTCTTTGTCGGGATCGTGGTGTTACGGTCAATCAAGCGGGTGAAAACACCGCCCAATGTTTCAATTCCCAACGACAGTGGCGTCACATCCAGCAGCACAACATCTTTAACATCGCCTTGCAAAACACCGGCCTGAATGGCGGCGCCCATGGCAACCACTTCGTCAGGGTTCACACCTTTATGTGCCTCTTTGCCAAAGAATTTGCTGACTTCTTCCACAACTTTTGGCATCCGCGTCATGCCGCCAACCAGAACGATTTCGTCGATCTCGCCGGTGGTCAGGCCCGCATCTTTTAGCGCGTCTTTGCAAGGCTTCAATGTCGCCTTGATCAGATCCCCAACCAAACTTTCCAGCTTGGCGCGGGTTAGCTTCATCACCAGGTGCAGCGGCTGGCCGCCGTTTGGATCCATCGAAATAAACGGCTGGTTAATTTCGGTTTGCGTGGCCGAGGACAGCTCGATCTTGGCTTTTTCAGCCGCTTCTTTCAGACGTTGCAGCGCCATTTTATCTTTGGACAGATCAACGCCGGTTTCTTTTTTAAATTCGTCCGACAGGTGCTTGACGATTTTCATGTCGAAATCTTCACCGCCAAGGAACGTATCACCGTTGGTGGATTTCACTTCGAACAGGCCATCGTCAATTTCCAGAATGGTCACATCAAACGTGCCACCACCAAGGTCATAAACCGCGATTGTCTGGGTTTCTTTCTTATCCAGACCATAGGCAAGTGCTGCCGCCGTTGGCTCGTTGATAATACGCAGCACTTCCAAACCGGCAATTTTACCGGCGTCTTTGGTGGCTTGGCGCTGAGCGTCGTTGAAATAGGCCGGAACGGTGATCACGGCTTGGGTCACTTCTTCACCCAGATAGCTTTCGGCGGTTTCTTTCATTTTACCAAGGATGAATGCAGAAATCTGGCTGGGGCTGTATTTATCGCCATTGGCCTCGACCCAAGCATCGCCATTGCCGCCATCCACGATGGAATACGGCACCTGCTTTTGGTATTTTCTGATTAGCGCATCATCGGCACGACGGCCAATCAAACGTTTTACAGCAAAAATGGTGTTGCTGGCATTTGTAACGGCCTGACGTTTGGCGGGCTGGCCGACCAGACGTTCGTTATCTGTGAAGGCAACGATTGATGGCGTGGTGCGCGCACCTTCGGCGTTTTCAACGACCCGGGGTTGCGAGCCATCCATGATAGAGACGCAAGAGTTTGTAGTTCCAAGATCAATCCCAATGACTTTAGCCATGTTTTTCGTATCCTTTTCTTAGGCGATGTTGTGGTGCGCGGCCCTAGATATAGGCATCCACGCGCCGATCCCAAATATTTGTCGGGGCAATCCCGATCATGCTTCTCGGGGTATATAAGGAGAGGCTATGCGCCCTGCAAGGCTTAGAACGGTGGATAAATCACCTTTGAGCGCAAAAAAATGATTCAATTTGGGTATTTAACCATTTTATACTAAACATATCCTGTAACCTGAATATTTTGGCTTTTCTTTTTGAGTTTTAATACTATTTTGAACATTGGGAAATAAACAGGATAATACCATGAAACAGATCGTTCTTGTCGTAAGTGCAATTATATTAGGGTTGGCCACGGGGCATTTCACCGGCGGGTTCAATTTTTACGGGGCCGTCTGTCTTGTGGCCGGACTATTTCTGGTGACGCCCAGCCTGTTTAAATTCCGGGTTTCGGATTTTTCGATTGTTAAAACCCATTCAGGTGCGATTGTTAAAAATCTGTGGATCAACTATTTGCTGCTAACCACGATTGCGCTGATCATCGGTTATGCCAGCCAAGATCTGGGGATTGCCGCCGCTCTATTTTTGCTGGCGCTATTGCCCGGTGGTGGCATGGTGATGATGTGGATCAAAGTCAGCGGGGCCAATGTAAAGCTGGGTTTTGTGATTTTCATGCTAAATTTGGCGCTGCTTTTGCCGGTGACGCTGATTTTTGCGCAGTTTGATAATTTTGCAACCGGGTTCTTTCCGCCGGTTGATCTAAGCGCAATCAGCCAAATCGGGTCAGGCAATCAGGTAAAACCGTTTGCGCCTTTTGTGCTGCTGATTGTCATTCCGTTTGTCGTCAGCCGGATCGTGTTAAGATTCTTTCCAAGCGTTGTCAGCTTTAGCGCCAAACACCAGTCGCGGATTTCCAAGGCGACCATGTTTGGCATCGTGTTTTATCTGTTCTCATTATCCACCTCGCAGCTGCTGTTTCAGGTTGCGCTGCTGGATCTGGCCAAGGCCGGACTGGCCACGCTGGTGTTTTACGGGGTGGTGTTTGTGGTGGCGATTAAACTGACCGGCAAAACCCCGAACGAGAAATCCGTATTCTGGCACATCGCCACGCGCTACATTACCTTGGCGCTGATTCTGGCGGTGTTCAGCGTGGATATTTACGGCGCAACCTTTATCCTGCCAATCATGATGGCCTATTTTGTCCAGATCGGCGCGGCTGG
>CAYYXZ010000173.1:0-4788 GCA_964475715.1 uncultured Marinosulfonomonas sp.
TACATATTTGCAGCAACTGTAAACTGTTTCGGGATGGCGTTTGCGTTTTCGTCCAGAATTAAATCGGCCATTACCTCGCCCACTTTCGGTGCCATGCCAAAGCCGATTTTAAAACCTCCGTTGGCAATATAATGCCCATCACGCCCCGGATATTGCCCCAGCATCGGGGCCAGTTTGCGCCCACGGGGACGAACGCCGGCCCAGCGGTCAAGCACATTGGCGCCCGCCAACACCGGAAATGCAGCAAACACCCGCAATAACATGTCATCCAGTAAATCATCGGTGCTGACCGGATCATCGAAATACCGCTCGCTGGTCGAGCCAACCGCAACGGTGCCGTCACTGTGGGGCACCACATAAATACCGTCGCAAAACAGCTGCGCCACGTCACCCGCGTCAAATTGCAATAACGCCGATTGCCCTTTAACGCCGTTGCCCATTTCGGTTTTAAATTCGTCCGACAAATCCAGCAGCCCACGATAGCCGGTTGCCCAAACGACCTTGCCTTGCGGCTTGCCTTTGCCAATCACGATGTCTCCACCCAATGCAACCACCGCGCCCGCCAAACTGGCCGCCGCACCTCGGGGCCGCATCCGCGCGCTCAGGCTATCATGCACCAGATATCCGGTCGGGCTTTGGGGTGCCCAAGCGCCATAATCCTCGCGTTTTACAACCTGCCACCGCGCCCGCCCGTGCCACATTTTTTGCGCGTTCACCGCACGTTGGTGCGACAGCTCTAAAACCCGGGGCGTAACGACTGGATGCAAGCGGCCGATGCGCCCATAGCCCGATGAAAGCCCCGATAAACGGTCCACCTCGGCCCAGTGATCTGCGGACATAATCAGGCTTTGATATTGAAATTCTTTCTTGGCATCCCAAAGTTCGGGCACGTGCGGGGCCAACGCGCCAACCAAGCCGCCGCTTGATCCGGCACCAATGCGCGCGGTTTCGATCACGCGCACCTTGGCCCCGCGCGCGGCACAGGAATACGCCACCGAAAGCCCAAAAATTCCAGCCCCCATAACCGTCACATCAACCATTGCCAAACCTTGCATATTTATCCATTGTCCGGCGGGTTATGACCCATTCAAACGCTCAACACCAGACGGCTGATTTAAATTGGCGCGATGGCAACTTGCCGGTCAGCACCCGCTTTGATGACCCATATTTTTCGCTGCAAAACGGCTTGGCTGAAAGTCACCATGTTTTTCTTGCGGGTAATAATCTGCCTGCAAGGTTTAAACCGGATTTCCAGATTGCCGAACTGGGGTTTGGCACGGGATTGAACATGTTTGCCACGTTGCAGCAATGGCGCAAAGCAGGCATAAAATCACCCCTGCATTTCACCAGCTTCGAGGCCTATCCAATGTCCGCTACTGACATGAACAAGGCCCTGTCGGCATTTCCTGAAATCCAGCAGATTGCCAAACCGTTTCTGTCTGAGTGGTCCAAAGGGGCGCGCAATATTAAGACGGATGATTTGTGTGCTGAAATTATTATCGGCGATGCCCGCCACACATTGGCCCAATGGAATGGCAAAGCGGATGCATGGTATCTGGACGGGTTTTCTCCGGTTAAAAACCCTGAATTATGGGGTGATGATTTGTTGCAAGAAGTTGCAAACCACACGGCAGAAAACGGCACATTGGCAACATATACAGCCGCCGGATTTGTGCGTCGCTCGCTTGCCGGGGCCGGTTTTTCCGTAACCCGCACCACAGGTTTCGCCAATAAACGCCACATGACGGTGGCCGTTCAGCCGCCGCCCACAAGCGCTATTTAACCCAGCAATAACAGCCCTAAAAACAAGGTTGCCGCCCCGCCAAAAATCGCCACAAGCGTGTTTTTGAAAACAACCCCCAGAAAAATAGTGACACCGGCCGCCAGCAAACGCGGGGCATCCAGCGCGCCATCGGTGGCGGCAGGCCACAACACCAGCGGCGCCACCAGACCGGGCAGCACGGCAACCGGAGTGTAGCGCAGATAACGCAGCACCCAAGCGGGCATTTGGCGATCTCCGATCAGGCCGATAAATGAAAACCGGATCAGGAAGGTGCCAATCCCGATCAGGCCGATAAGAATCCAGATCTGGCTGTCGGGCAGGTTCATTTTTTGCCCCTTTGCAACATCAGCTCAACCTGCGCGCCAACCATCATTGCGCAAACCGCCGCGACCAGCAGGCCCAGATTATAGGGGATGAATGCCAACAATAGCGCCACAATAATCGAGGTAAACGCCGCCGCCACATGGGCCGCCGTTTTCAGCATCGGCGCGATCATGGCCAAAAAGGCGATCGGCAGGGCGAAATCCAGCGCGAATTCCGGCGGTATTTGCGACCCCGATACGGCCCCCAGCACCGTAAACCCATACCAGGCCGGCGTAATGAAAACCATGGTCCCCAGATAATAGGCGACTTTTGCAGCGTTGCCCATTTGCGGTTCGGTTTCATATTTGGTCAGGCTTAGCGCATAGGTTTGGTCAACCAGCAAATAAGACATCACGGCCCGTTTCCACAAAGGGATGCCGCGCAAATACGGCGCAAGCGAGGCCGAATACATCGCCATGCGCAAATTTATGGTCAGGGCTGTGGCGATAATTATCAACGTCGGGGCGCTCTCGGCCATCAGTTGCACGGCCGCAAGCTGCGAAGCGCCTGCGATGACGACAATGCTAAAACCAAGGCTTTGGGTTACCGTCAGCCCGGCCTCGGATGCGACCACGCCAAACAATAACGCAAAAGGCGCGACAACCAGAACAAACGGTATGCTATCCTTGATTCCCCTCAATAATGCGCGTTTTGTGGTGGCCATTTCTGTTCCGTTCGCTAAGCTTGTTTTCGGCCTTAGGGCGTTTTTGGGAAACATGCAAATGCGAAACGGTGAGCACCTGTCCGACTATCTGATCCTGCCTGACCCTGACAATCCACGCCTGATCCGCACGGTGGCGGCCATACCGAATGAAGGCAACAAACACAGATGCAAAGGCGCAGGGCAATGATGGAGCAACCTTTCGGGGTAATTTTGGCCGGCGGTCAGGCGCGACGCATGGGCGGTGGCGACAAGGGGTTGCTGATGCTGGACGGCCAAACTTTGCTTTCGCGGGTGATCGCACGGTTCGAGCCGCAAGTCGCAGCACTGGCGCTAAATGCCAATGGCGATGCGGCCCGGTTTGTCGATTTCGGGCTGCCGGTGATTGCCGACAGCATCGATGGTTTTGCCGGCCCGCTTGCCGGTGTTTTGGCAGGGCTGGATTGGGCGGCGGCGCGCGGTGCGGATCACATCGTTACGGTGGCGGCCGACACGCCGTTTTTTCCGCCCGATCTGGTGCCGCAATTGTTGCTGGCGGCTGAAATTTCGGGCAAACCGATTGCCTTGGCCGCGGCGCCAGATAAAAACCGCACGATGATGCGCCAGCCCGTTTTTGGCTTGTGGCCGGTTGCGTTGCGCGATGATTTGCGAAAGGCTTTGCAGGGCGGGGCGCGCAAGGTTGTGCAATGGGCCGAGCAGCACGGCGCCGCGATTGCGCCATTTGATGTGCAAAAAGTGGATCCGTTCTTTAACGTCAACACACCAGAGGATATGAGGGTTGCAGAAATGCTAATTTCAGGGGAAATGCAATGAAGGTATTTGGGGTCTCGGGTTGGAAAAATTCGGGCAAAACCGGGCTGGTTGAACGGCTGGTCGCCGAAATCACCGCGCGCGGATTTAAGGTGGCCACGTTAAAGCACGCCCATCATCAGTTTGACGTCGATCACAAAGGCAAAGACAGTTATCGTCACCGCGAGGCGGGTGCGGTCGAAGTGCTGCTGGCCTCGCGTAAACGCTGGGCTTTGATGCATGAAATCCACGACGGTGACGAGCCTTCGCTGGACCGGCTGTTGACGCATCTGGCGCCTTGCGATCTGGTATTGATCGAGGGCTACAAACGCGACAAACACATGAAAATCGAGGCCAATCGCGCCGCCACCGGCCAACCCCTGCTGGCGCTTGAGGATCCGACGGTTTGTGCTGTGGCCAGCGATCATAAACCTGATGGCTTGAAGGTGCCGCTGTTTGATCTGGATGACACGGCGGCAATTTGTGACTTTGTTTTGCAACAGGTCGGGCTGGAGGTGCAAAATAATCTGGTTCCCGATCTTGCGCGGATGCCGCGCCCGTTTCCGATGCCGAATGATTGTTTTGCCCTGGCTGAAAACACAAAATGGATGGCTGTGGATGACGCGCTGGCCCATTTACGCGCCCGTTTGGCACCTGTTGTGGGGTCCGAAAAAGTCACGGTTTCCAAGGCCGAGGGCTGTGTTTTGGCGGCTGATCAAATTGCGCTGCGCTCAAATCCTCCGGGGCCGAATTCGGCGATGGATGGCTATGGCTTTGCGCATATTTCTACCGGCGACGGGGTGCAAAAATTACGTCTGGTTCAGGGCCGCGCCGCTGCCGGTGCGCCATACGAAGGCGTGGTTGGGGCGGGCTGTGCGATCCGTATTCTGACGGGGGCCTTGATCCCCGAAGGGGTCGATACGGTCATCATGGAGGAAAACGTAAAAGTTACGGATGGCCAGATTATTTTTCAGGGACCTGTCAAAGCAGGCGTAAACGCGCGCGATGCGGGCGAGGATATCAGCGCCGGCAAGCTGGCCATAAAAGCCGGCCATAAATTGCGCAGCCCTGATCTGGCGTATCTGACCAGCATCGGTGTGGCGCAAATTTTGGTGCATAAACGGTTGCGGGTCGGGGTTTTGTCAACGGGCGATGAAATTGTCGCGGCCGATGGCGGTTTGTCCGCGCCGCG
>CAYYXZ010000174.1:0-4732 GCA_964475715.1 uncultured Marinosulfonomonas sp.
ACCGCCCGAAAATTTTCAATGTGGCCCTGTGGAATAACGAAAACCGCGAGGATACAATTTACCGATCGAAAGCTGTGGGCGAGCCGCCTTTTGTGCATGGTGTTTCGGCGCTGATGGCGTTATCGAATGCGGTCGCGGCCTGTGGCACGCGGTATCCGGCGCTTGATGCCCCCGCCACGCCCGAGCGGATTTTGATGGCCGTAAAACGGATGCAGGCGCGCACATGAGCTTTAATCGCCCCCAAATTGCCGCCTGTATTCAAGCGCATGGCGCGGTGGTGCGGGTGCTGGTTGGCGGTGCGCTCGGCTCTGTTCCGCGCGGGGTTGGTGCTGTTATGCTGGTTTGGCAGGATGGGCAATCGGGCAGCATTGGCGGCGGTGCGCTGGAATATAAAGCCACCGGATTGGCGCGTGAAATGTTGGCCGGCGCAGCGCGTGTGATGCTGCGATCAGAGGCGTTGGGACCGGCGATTGATCAGTGCTGTGGCGGTCGGGTGGATTTAGTGTTCGAGCGGTTCAGCATGGATGATTTGCCCGCAACCGGTGCGGAAATATTTGTGCGGTCTGTTGATGAAAATGCGGCTAAGACCATGCCGGATGCCATCGGTACGCCAAGCACTTGCCCTGTTCTGATCGACGGCTGGCTGGCTGAAACCCTGCAAGCCCCCACAACCCCGATCTGGATATTTGGTGCCGGCCACGTCGGGCGCGCCACCGCCATGATGCTGGCACCGCTGCCTGATTTTGCCGTCACCCTGATCGATAGCGCCGCTAACCGGATGTCTGATTTGCCTGAAAACATTGCCGCGCTAAGCGCGCCCTCGATGGCCGATCTGGTTCAGCAAGCGCCCCAAAACGCCCAACATTTTGTGATGACAAAAAGCCACCGCTGCGATTTTGAAATCTGTCACGCTTTGTTGACCCACGGTTTTGGTTCTGCCGGTCTGATCGGATCAAAAACCAAATGGGCCAGATTTCGCACAGAATTGCAAAAACGCGGGCATTCTTTAGACCAAATCAGCCGCATAAACTGCCCGATTGGCACGCCGCAATTGGGAAAAGAGCCGCAAGCGATTGCAGTCGGCATCGTCTACGGGTTATTGCACAAGTGAGCAAAGATAGAATCCGCAAAAGGGGCATCTTGGACGGGGAACGGGGAAATGACGCAAAGATTGCTGGAAATTAACGGATTAACCAAGTCTTATCCGGGGGTTATTGCCAATGATGATGTTTCGTTTGGCATCGACAAAGGCGAGGTTCACGCGCTGCTGGGTGAAAATGGCGCGGGCAAATCCACGCTGGTAAAAATGATCTACGGGTTGGTGCGGCCCGATTTCGGCCAGATGACCCTGCTGGGAAATGATTTTGCCCCCTCCGAGCCACGCGCGGCAAGGCTGGCCGGTATCGCCATGGTATTCCAGCATTTTTCATTATTTGAAGCCCTGGATGTGGCCGAAAATATTGCGCTGGGTATGGAAAACCCGCCAAAACAACGCGAATTGGCCGCGCGCATCAGAAAGGTCAGCCGTGATTACGGCCTGCCGCTTGATCCGCATCGCCTGATCGGGGATTTATCAGCGGGCGAGCGCCAGCGGGTCGAAATTATTCGTTGTCTGTTGCAGGATCCCAAGCTGCTGATTATGGATGAGCCGACCTCGGTATTAACCCCGCAAGAGGTTAAAATATTATTTAAAACCCTGCGCCAACTTGCCAAAGAGGGCACGGCGATTTTGTATATTTCCCACAAGCTCGAGGAAATCCGCACGATTTGCGACAATGCCACGATTTTACGCGGTGGCAAGGTGGTTGCGACCTGCACGCCGCAGCAAAAATCCGCGCGCGCGCTGGCCGAAATGATGGTCGGCAGCTCTTTGCACGAACCCTTGCGTCAAGCCACCGAATTTGGCGATGTGGTTTTGGAAATTGACGATTTGAACGCCCCCTCCAGATCGCAATTCGGCACAGCGCTGAAAAACATCAACATGAACGTGCGCGCGGGCGAAATTTTGGGCATTGGCGGTGTGGCGGGCAACGGGCAGGAAGAACTGCTGGCGGCAATTTCTGGCGAAACCACAGGAAAGGCGTGCACCACCAAATTCAATGGCATCCCGATTGGCAATCTCGGTCCGAATGCGCGGCGCAAAATGGGCGTTTTGGCCGCCCCCGAGGAGCGGATCGGCCATGCCGCGGCACCCGATATGAGCCTGATTGAAAATACATTATTAACCGCAGCCCCGCGCAAAAATCTGGTAAAAAACGGTTTTGTCGACTGGGCTAAAACCCGCAAATTCGCCGAAGAAATCATTGCCAGATTTGATGTGCGCACCCCCAGCGCAAGCACGGCGGCACGCGCGCTTTCGGGTGGCAATTTGCAAAAATTTGTCATTGGCCGCGAGGTGCTGCAAGAGCCGCGCGTCTTTATTGTGAACCAGCCGACTTGGGGCGTTGATGCTTCGGCGGCTGCCCAGATCCGCCAATCTTTGCTGGATTTGGCCGCAAAGGGCACCGCCATTGTGGTGATTTCGCAGGATCTGGACGAGTTGATGGAAATATCGGATAATTTTTGCGCCTTGAACGCCGGCACTTTAACGCAGCCCCGCCCTGCCAAGGATCTGAGCGTTGAAGAAATCGGCCTGATGCTGGGTGGCGCAAACAGCGCGGAGACGGCCAATGTTTAGACTGGAAAAACGCCCTACCCCATCGAAGGCCTGGACCGTTGCAACCCCGGTTCTGGCGGTTTTGGCCACGATGATTGCCGGCGGGATTATGTTTGCAATGCTTGGCAAAAACCCGTTCGAGGCGATCCGCATTATTTTCTGGGACCCGCTGTTTAGCGAACAATTCGCCAGCTTTTCGCGGCCGCAATTATTGATCAAGGCCGGTCCGCTGATCTTGATTGCAATTGGTTTGTCGTTCGGGTTTCGGGCCGGCATCTGGAACATCGGCGCCGAGGGGCAGTATATTATCGGCGCGCTGGCGGCCGCGGGTTTGGGGCTTGCGTTTTACCCGACCGACAGCATTTTCATCTTTCCGGCAATGATCGTTGCGGGGGCGTTTGGCGGCTGGCTCTGGGCGATGATTCCGGCGATTTTGCGCACCCGTTTTCACACCAATGAAATTCTGGTTTCACTGCTGCTGGTTTATGTGGCCGAACATATTATGGCCGCCATGTCGTTGGGTTTAATGCGAAATCCCGATGGCCACGGTTTTCCCGGATCGCGCAATTTCCAGCATTTCGAAGCCGCCCATAACGCCGAACTGATCGCGGGCAGCGGCATGCATTGGGGCGTGGTTTTTGCCTTTATTGCGGTGATTTTCGCCTATGTCACCATGAGCCGCCACATTCTGGGCTATCAAATTACCCTTGCCGGTCAAGCGCCGCGTGCGGCCAAATTCAGCGGCGTAAACCCGAATCGGCTGATCATTTTATGCCTTGGCATTTCCGGCCTTCTGGCAGGCATGGCCGGCATGTTCGAGGTGACGGGACCGGCCGGACAAATCAGCACCAGCTTTAATCAGGGCTACGGATTTACCGCCATTATCGTGGCCTTTTTGGGCCGGCTGCATCCGGTTGGCATTTTGCTGGCGGGGCTGTTGATGGCGCTGACTTATATCGGCGGTGACCTTGCGCAATTGTTGTTGGGGCTGCCGGCGTCATCGATACAGGCCTTTCAGGGGATGCTGCTGTTTTTCCTGCTGGCCATGGATGTGCTGTCAAATTTCCGCATTCGCCTTAAAAAACGAAAGACCGCGTAATGGATTTAACCACAATCAACCCCGCCCTGCTGATCGCATCATTGATGGTTGCCGCCACGCCGATTTTGCTGGCCGCTATCGGAGAGCTGATCGCGGAAAAATCCGGCGTGCTGAACCTTGGGGTCGAGGGCATGATGATCATCGGCGCGATTTGCGGATTTGCCATTGCGGTGAAAACCCAAAGCCCGCTGCTGGGTTTCATCGGGGCTGCGGTGGCCGGGGCGGTTCTGTCGATGTTGTTTGCCTTTTTAACGCAGGTTTTGATGGCAAATCAGGTGGCCTCGGGCCTTGCGTTAACCTTATTCGGTTTGGGGCTGTCGGCCCTGATCGGCAAGGATTTTGACGGGCTGATCCCGCCCTCTACCGTAAATTTACACATCCCGTTTTTGGCCGATATTCCGGTGATCGGCACGATTTTATTTCAACATGACCCGATGGTTTATTTCACCATTGGCCTGACGGCGGCGACGTGGTTTGTGCTGAAATACACCCGTCTTGGCCTGATTATTCGGGCCGTTGGCGAAAACCACGATGCGGCCCATGCGCTGGGTTACAAAGTGGTGCGCATCCGGTTTTTGGCCATCATGTTTGGCGGCGCTTGTGCGGGGCTTGGCGGGGCTTACCTGTCGCTGATCCGGGTGCCGATCTGGACCGAAGGCATGACGGCGGGTGCTGGCTGGATTGCGCTGGCGATCGTGGTATTTGGCGGCTGGCGGCCGTGGCGGGTGCTGGTGGGGGCCTATATTTTCGGCGGTGTCACCGTGTTGCAATTTAATTTGCAGGCCGCTGGAGTTGCGATTCCGGTGCAATATCTGGCCATGTCGCCCTACCTGATTACCATCCTTGTGCTGGTATTTATCTCGGCCCGAAAATCGCGCACAGCCGGGGCACCTGCGGCCCTTGGGCGGATTTTCCATGCCTCGAATTAAGCCCCGTCATGACCCGATCTGACATCCTAGAAACCCTTGATGGAACCC
>CAYYXZ010000175.1:0-4715 GCA_964475715.1 uncultured Marinosulfonomonas sp.
CAGGCCGCGCACGCTCAAAAGCTTGATCATCGGGCGCAGAACAAGGGCGGCGGCGATTGAACCTACACCAAAAAATAGAAGCAAATTCAAATAGATACGCTCATTTCCGGCCAGCGTTTCATGGGCCACGATGATGCTGTTAATGTAAACATTCGCCGCCATCAGGGCGACCACCACGTTCAGGGCCATCAGGCCGCGCA
The DNA here is from genome assembly GCA_964475715.1 of uncultured Marinosulfonomonas sp. Lineage (GTDB taxonomy): Bacteria > Pseudomonadota > Alphaproteobacteria > Rhodobacterales > Rhodobacteraceae > Profundibacter. The sequence continues at coordinate 201 of CAYYXZ010000175.1, forward strand.
GACGCGGAGTTTTGCGAAAAATCAGCAAGCCCGTGGTGACGCGTTTAATGAACGGGATTTGATCTGCGGCCTCACCATTTGTCAAATTCCTGATTTTCCAGACCAAAAATGCCGAGGCCAGAAAACCCGCCGAGGTAAAAATAAACAGCCAGTTAAACGTCATGATTGTGATAAAAATCCCGGCCAAAATAGGGCTGGCAATCGCCTCGATGTTAAACGAAACCCGCGACAGGGTCAGGGCGTCAATAAAGGTGTCCTCGTCTTTGACAATGTCGGGAATCGTGGCCTGAAACACCGGCGTAAATCCGGCGGTAAATGAAAACAGCAGGAAAATCAGCAGATAAACCTGCCAGATTTGATCAACAAAAGGGAAAAACAAAACCAGCCCGACACGGGCCAGATCAAGCCAGACCAAAAAGACGCGCCGCGACATGTTTGTGGCCAAGGCCGCCGCCAACGGCGAGATAAAAACATAGGCCAGCATTTTAATCGCCATGGCAATGCCCAGCACCATTCCGGCATTATTTCCGGCCAAATCATACGCCAGCAGACCCAGCGCAACCGTGGCCAAACCGCTACCAATCAGCGATAGCGCCTGGGCGATAAACATATTTCGAAAGGCCGGAATTGCCAGCGGTTTCAGCAGTTTCATTGCGTTAAGCTTTTGTCAAATGCGGCTTGCAAGCCCGCCGTTTTCAAGCCAGCCGTCTGGCGCACCATTTCCGCTTTGCAACGGCTGGCGATGAAATCAACGAACAACTGCACCTTTTTATCCTTCAATTTATGTGGCGGATAAAGGCTGACCAGCAGCGTTGCAATCGGCGGCGTGCGAACTGCAACAGGGATCAAGGCCCCCGTTTGCAACAGCCCCGCCACCTCGAAAACCGGCTTTAAAATAATCCCGTGACCCTGCAATGCCCAGTCGGTTAAAATGTCGCCATCATCGGATTCAAACGGGCCGGCCACATCATAACGCTTTGGGCCGGCATCGGTTTGCAGGCTCCATTGAAATTCCTGCGCGCCGGGATAACGCAGGTTCAGACAGGCGTGATTGTCACGGATCAGGGCCTCGCCATCGGCTGGATTTCCGTGATTTTCGATGTATTTGGGGGCCGCACATAAGATGCGCTCACAGTTGGCAATCCGGCGCATTTTCAGGCTGCTGTCATTTAAAGGCCCCAGATGAAACGCCACATCCAGCCCTTCGCTCGTTACATTTATCACGCGGTCAGACAGGCGCAAACGGATCTGGATTTGCGGATATTTCTGTTTAAATTCAGGCACAAACGGCGCGATAAACCGCCGCCCAATCCCCAACGGGGCCGCCACTAGTATCGTGCCGCGCGGGTTGCTGTCGGCGTCGATAATATCGGCTTCGGCGGCCGTGATCGCCGACAGAACATTATGCGCGCCGTGGTAAAATATCTTGCCGTTTTCCGTGGGTTGCAGGGCGCGCGTGGTGCGGTTGAACAGGCGCACACCCAGATATTTTTCCAGCTCGGAAATCCGGCTGGATGCCACCGCAGGCGACGTGCGCTGATCACGCGCGGCCGCCGACATCGAGCCAAGTTCGTAAACCCGCACGAACATTTTTATGTTGTTAACATATGCCATTCATTATCAATCAATATTTGAAAGTGATGCGTTATTTAATAGATTAACAAAAAACTGGCCCGTAGTATAGCCTAGGCTGATACCCAAGGGAGGCGTGAAAATGGATTACGTGATACTGGAGGCCTGGCTGGAATTTGCCGTGCGCTGGGTGCATGTGATTACCGCGATTGCCTGGATCGGGTCGTCGTTTTATTTTATCGCGCTTGATCTGGGTTTGCGCAAAGGCGATGATCTGGACCCAAAGGCCCATGGCGAAGAATGGCAGGTGCATGGCGGCGGATTTTACCACATTCAGAAATATCTGGTGGCGCCGGATCGTCTGCCCAAACACCTGATCTGGTTCAAATGGGAAAGCTACGCAACTTGGCTGTCGGGTTTTGCGCTGTTGATACTGATTTATTATCTGGGGGCCGATTTATATCTGGTGGACCCGACCATTCTGGACATCCCCGCATGGCAGGCCATTCTGATTTCCATTAGCTCGCTGGCAGTTGGCTGGATCATTTATGATAGCCTTTGTAAAAGCAGATTTGGCGATGACAACACCCGCCTGATGGTGCTGCTTTACGTCATTTTGGTGCTGATGGCATGGGGGTATACGCAGGTGTTTACCGGCCGCGCCGCGCTGTTGCATCTGGGCGCATTTACCGCCAGCATCATGACGGCCAATGTGTTTTTCATCATCATGCCAAACCAGCGTATCGTGGTGGCGGATTTGCGCGCCGGGCGCACGCCCGATGCAAAATACGGCAAAATCGCCAAACAGCGCTCGATCCATAATAATTACCTGACCCTGCCGGTGATTTTCCTGATGCTGTCCAACCATTATCCGCTGGCTTTTGCCTCGCAATATAACTGGATCATTGCCTCTTTGGTGTTTTTGATGGGCGTGACGATCCGGCATTATTTCAACAGCCGCCACGCCAACAAAGGCAATCCGCGCTGGACATGGGGCGTGACCACATTGTTGTTTTTCATCATCATCTGGTTGTCGTCGCTGACAGGCACCCAAGATACAGAGGCCAAGCAGGCAAATATCAGCCCCGCCGTGCAACATTTCATCGCCGCCGACGGCTTTGAAGACGCTTTTGATGTGGTGATTTCCTACTGCTCGGCCTGCCATGCCAAAGAGCCGGCTTATGACGGATTGGCTTGGGCACCAAAGGGCGTATATCTGGAAACCGAGGCCCAAGTTGCCTTTGAGGCCAAGCGGATTTATTTACATTCCGGCCTGACCCGCGCCATGCCTCCACCCGGTTTTACCACGCTGGAGCCAAGCGATCGGGCCGCGATTATCGCGTGGTATCAGGCCGCCACCGGCAACTGATTTGGGCTTGTTTCTTTGGCACATCGCAAGGATAACGGGGCGATGGTAAAATCACTGATGATACAGGGCGCAGGTTCGAATGTTGGCAAATCCATGCTGGTTGCGGGGCTGTGCCGGGCCTATTTGCGACGCGGGCTAAAGGTGCGCCCGTTCAAGCCGCAAAACATGTCAAATAACGCAGCCGTAACCGCAGATGGCGGCGAAATCGGCCGCGCGCAAGCCTTGCAGGCCCGGGCGGCAGGGCTGGATCCGCTGACCGATATGAACCCGGTTTTGCTAAAACCCGAAAGCGATGTCGGCGCGCAGGTGGTGGTGCAAGGTGTGCGCGTTGCCACCCTGAAGGCGCGTGATTTTTCGACGATGAAACAAACGTTGATGCCTGCGGTTCTCAGCAGTTTTCACCGGCTGTCGCACGGCGCCGATCTGATGCTGATCGAGGGTGCCGGAAGCCCCGCCGAGATTAATTTGCGCCAAGGCGACATCGCCAACATGGGTTTTGCGCAAGCCGCCGATGTGCCTGTGGTTTTGGTGGGCGACATTGATCGCGGCGGCGTAATTGCCCAGCTGGTTGGCACCCACGCGGTGCTGGAGGCTACAGATCGCCAACGGATTAAAGCCTTTATCGTCAATAAATTTCGTGGCGATGTCAGCCTGTTTGATCAGGGCCGCATCGAGATTTCCAAGCGCACCGGCTGGGCCGATATTGGCGTTTTGCCGTGGTTTGGCGATGCTTGGCGCTTGCCGGCCGAGGACGTGATGGATATCGCCTCAACCCGTGGCGGAGATTTCAAAATCGCGGTGCCGCGCCTGTCGCGCATTGCCAATTTTGATGATCTGGATCCGTTGGCAGCCGAATCCGGTGTCAGCGTTGAAATCATCCAGCCCGGCCGCCCTTTGCCCGGTGACGCCAATCTGGTGTTGATCCCGGGCACAAAATCCAGCATCGCCGATCTGGCCTATTTTCGCGCTCAGGGTTGGGACATTGATCTGGCCGCACATCTGCGTCGCGGCGGGCATGTTTTGGGGCTGTGTGGCGGCTATCAAATGTTGGGGCACCGCATTATCGACGCCCAAGGTATCGAGGGGCGCGCGGGCCAGTTTGACGGGCTGGGGCTGTTGGATCTGGTCACCGAAATGTCGGCCCAAAAACAGCTGAAAACGACACAGGCCACCTATTTGCCCACGGGCGATATTGTGCGCGGTTATGAAATTCATATCGGCAAAACCGACGGGCCGGACCGGCAGCGCGCCTGGCTTGAAATTGACGGAAAACCAGATGGCGCAGCATCGGCCAACGGGCGCGTCATGGGCTGTTACATGCACGGAATTTTCGCAGCCGACGGGTTTCGCCGAGCCTATTTGCAAAGCCTCGGGTTTGGTGGGCAAACTGCTAAAATCAACTATGAAAACAGCGTTGACACCACGCTGGATGCCTTGGCCTTGCATCTTGAAACGCATCTGGATCTGGATCAATTGCTAAAAACCGCAACCTAGGGTCAGGACCTAACGCCTTGCAACAATTGTGATTTTAAAATTGCGGCTTGCGCCTTTTGGCGGCTTTGGAAACGGCGATG
>CAYYXZ010000176.1:0-4705 GCA_964475715.1 uncultured Marinosulfonomonas sp.
CAGAGATTTCGGCCAAAGGCTTTGGCATTGTCGGCTTGCAAAATCCCGATGAAAGCCTTGCCGGGGTCATCACCGATGGCGATATTCGTCGTTATCTGGACCGCAACGCCAAAGGCACGTTGCAATCCGTTATTGGCGACACCAAAGCGGTGTCTTTGATGACCAAAGGCGGCATCACGCTGACACCCGAGCGCCTGAGCGCACGGGCGCTAAACGTGATGCAGACCAAAAAAATCACAGCCGCATTTGTGGTCAAGGCCAACAAGCCCGTGGGTTTGATAACCGTGCATCAGTTGTTGCAGCAGGGCGTGGCCTAGCGTTTCATCAGCCGGTCAATTTCTTTCAGCCGTTTTAGCATGTTTGCCATTTCAGCAAGCGGCATCATATTGGGCCCGTCGCTGGGTGCATTATCCGGATCAGGATGGGTTTCCACAAACACCGCAGCACAACCAACCGCCACAGCCGCGCGCGCCAAAGGCGGCACATATTCGCGCTTTCCGCCGCTTGATCCGCCTTGGCCACCGGGAAATTGCACCGAATGGGTGGCGTCAAAAATCACCGGATATCCGGTTTCAGCCATTATCGGCAGGCTACGAAAATCACTGACCAGCATGTTATAGCCAAAAGACGTGCCGCGATCGGTTAACAAAATACGATCATTTCCGGTGCTGGCGATTTTATTGGCCACGTTGCTCATATCATTGGGGGCCAAAAACTGCCCTTTTTTGACATTAATGGCCGCGCCAGTTTCGCCCGCGGCCAGCAATAAATCTGTCTGGCGGCACAAAAAAGCAGGAATCTGGATGATGTCAACGGCCTTCGCGGCCACCGCGCATTGCGCGTTATTGTGAACGTCTGTCAATGTCGGGCAGCCCAGTTCGGCGCTGATTTTGGACAAAATTGTCAGCCCTTCATCAATGCCCAGCCCCCGTTTTCCAGACAGGCTGGTGCGGTTTGCCTTATCGAAACTGCCTTTGAAAATAAACGGAATTTCCAAATCCGCACAGGTTTCGGCAAGGCTTTGCGCAATTTGGCGGCTATGCTCCAGCCCTTCCAACTGACAAGGCCCCGCAATCAGCACAAAAGGCGCATCATTGGCAAAGCTCAAATTTCCAACGCTAACAGTTTTCATTCTTGCCCTCTTTTCCGCAGCTCGGCCTCGATCCGGGCCATATCAACCGGGTTGTTCAACTCCCAAAATACGGTTCCGCGCGCCTGCACTTCGACACATCGCACCTTGATGCCACGTTGTAAAAATCGCATCTGCTCCAACCCTTCCAGCTGCTCCAAATCACACGCGCCCCAGCTTTGATACGCCTTTAACGTGGCGGGCCGGTAAGCATAAGCGCCAACATGGTGGAACACCGGGGTCGGATCGTCCGCGGCGTAATCACGATCTGTGTAAGGCACAACTTCTTTAGAAAAATACAGCGCGTCGTGATTATCATCAAACACAGCCGTCGTTCCGCCAACCCGCCCGTTGCGGCGGTCTTCGCGTAAATTGGCCAGCGTTTGGCCATCACAGCGCAAAACAGGCGTGGCCATTTGAACCGCCACATCACGGCGCATTTCGTCAATCAGGGCCGTTAAAAACCAAGGCGGAGTAAGCGGCGCATCGCCTTGCAAATTCACCACAATATCCGGTATCTGATCCAGATTTCGCAGGCTGTCGGCAACGCGTTCGGTTCCGTTGGCGCAATTTTGGGATGTCATTAGAACCTTGGCACCAAAGCCGTGCGCGGCATCGGCAATGCGGCCATCATCGGTTGCGATGTAAACCTCGGCCACACCACCAACCTGTTTGGCGGCCAGCCAACTGCGCTCGATCAGCGATTTGGTTTGGCCGGTTGCGCCCATAATTTGGGCCAGCGGTTTGCCGGGGTACCGGCTTGAGGCATAACGGGCGGGGATAACGATGATCACTTGATTTTCCATACCCCCGTGATGGGCCATTGCGGTGCCGTGGCCAAGCAGATTTTACGCATAAAGGCAGATATTTGTATAAATCCACCCTATGCGGCGCATTTTTTTCTGTGTAGAAACCAGCAACCAAAAGGATATTCCATGACAAATTACCTTTATAAAAATGATCTGCCCGATGATCTGGACCTTGGGCCAGTGGTGGCGATTGATTGTGAAACCATGGGGTTGAACCCTGTGCGCGACCGGCTTTGCGTGGTGCAAATGTCGGGTGGCGATGGCAATGCGCATCTGGTTCAGGTTGCCAAAGGCCAGAGCGAAGCGCCAAATTTGTGCCGGATGCTGGCGGACCCCAAAGTGCTAAAGCTGTTTCATTTTGGCCGGTTTGATATTGCGGCGCTGCAAAATGCCTTTGGCACGGTGACCGCGCCGGTTTATTGCACCAAAATCGCCTCGCGGTTGATCCGCACTTATACGGATCGGCACGGGTTAAAAAATCTGTTGCATGAATTGCTGGACATAGATGTTTCCAAGCAGCAGCAAAGTTCGGACTGGGGCGCGGATGATTTGACCGAGGCGCAAATATCCTATGCCGCTTCGGATGTTTTATACCTGCACCGTTTGCGGGCTGCGCTCAACATCATGCTGGCGCGCGAGGGCCGTATGGAAATTGCCCAATCCTGTTTTGATTTTCTGCCCATTCGCGCCAATCTTGATCTGCTGGGCTGGCCTGAAACTGATATTTTTGCCCATTCGTAATACGCCGGGCTTTGCCATTTTTACGGCGTTGATCGGCAAAGCCCCGCTGAAAAGGCGGCCAGCGCCCTTGGCGTGGCGCGCATAATCTGGCACGGTTCGCACATGACGACTTATGATAATAACTATTCGCGTTTTGTTGCCTGGACAAAGGTGATCCTGCCGGTTGTAGCGCTGGGCCTGCTTTCGACTTTGTTTTTGTTTTCGCGCAATATCGACCCGTCACAATCAATACCATATGCCGAAGTGGACATCGAAAGCCTGGCCCGGGAACAGCGCATCGGCGCGCCAAATTTTGCAGGTGTTACCCAAGATGGATCTGCAATTTCGATCACCGCCAAATCGGCACGGCCCAACCCTGAGAACCACAAAAAGATAGAGGCGACTAAATTAATAGCAATTATAGAAGACCCGAACGGCGGGCGCATTGATATGACGGCTGCAAGCGGCGTGATAAATAGCGCGCAGAAATATGTTACTTTGTACGGTGGTGTTCAGATTATTACCTCGACCGGTTTCACCATCAACACCGCCGGCATCACCGCATTATTGGATAAAACATCGGTGATCTCGGATGGCGAGATTACCGCGCGCGGGCCATTGGGTGTGCTAAATGCCGGAAAAATGGTGCTACAGGCGCAAAAGGGGGGCAGTGGCGCGCATCTTCTGGTTTTCAAAGACGGGGTTAAGATGATATACGACCCTAAAGGTCGGTAGGCTGCGTATTAAGGAAATAACATGTTAATCAGATTTTGCGCAATATTTTTGGCGCTGGTGTTTGTCACAATACCAACTGCGCCTACGGCTCAAGGCACAGAAATTGCCTTTGGTGGCCTGAAACACGATTCCAACCTGCCTGTAGAAGTGTCGTCTGACCAGTTACAAATTAATCAGGATGATGGCTCGGCGGTTTTCATCGGAAATGTTATTATCGGCCAAGGCACAATGCGTTTGTCGGCAAATCGTGTCGCGGTTGAATATAGCCAAGGTGCCGATCGCAGAATTTTGAAAATGCGTGCAACTGGCGATGTTGTGTTGGTAAACGGGGCCGAAACCGCCCAAGCCAACGAGGCCGTGTATTCGATCGAAAACAGCAATATTGTTATGACAGGGGATGTGATTTTGACCCAAGGTCAAAGTGCTTTGTCGGCGCAACGCATGATTGTGGATTTGAATACGGGAAAAGCCACGCTTGAAGGCCGTGTAAAAACAATCCTGCAAACGGGCGGAAATTAACGAATGGCCGCCAAGCCCGATCTAACGGTTTCCAAGGGAAATGCCGGTCTGCAAATTCGTAACCTGCGTAAAAGTTACCGTAAACGTCCGGTGTTGCGTGATGTCAGTATTGATCTGGGGCGCGGCGAGGTTGTGGCGTTATTAGGGCCGAATGGTTCGGGCAAAACCACCTGTTTTTATGCGATTGCCGGTTTAATCCCTGCCGAAAGCGGTCAGGTTATTATTGACGGGCGCGATGTAACGCTGCTGCCGATGTATCGCCGGGCTAAAATGGGCATCGGCTATTTGCCCCAAGAGGTTTCGATTTTTCGCGGGATGAACGTTGAAGACAATATTCTTGCCATCCTTGAAATTTCCGAAACAGACCGCCACAAACGCCGTGAGCGGCTAGAAGAATTGTTGAGCGATTTTTCGATCGAGCATTTGCGCCGTGCGCCCGCGCTGTCGCTGTCGGGCGGTGAAAGACGCCGCGTCGAGATTGCCCGCTGCCTTGCGGCAAATCCGAAATACCTGCTGCTTGACGAGCCGTTTGCCGGTGTCGATCCTATTGCTGTTGGTGAAATTCGCGCCCTTGTTGCTGATCTGAAAAACCGTGGCATTGGCGTTTTGATCACCGATCACAATGTGCGTGAAACACTGGAAATCGTTGATCGGGCCTATATTTTGCACGATGGTGTGGTTTTAATGAGCGGCACCACCAAAGAAGTTATCCAAGATGAAAACGTGCGGCGCGTCTATTTAGGCCAAGGCTTCAAGATATCGTAGATAAATTTTCTTGGTGCTGTCACGTTAA
>CAYYXZ010000177.1:0-4659 GCA_964475715.1 uncultured Marinosulfonomonas sp.
GTCAAAACGCCGCCTGATTAGACCGTCACCAACATTTGGGCATAACTCCTGTCCAGCCAGGATCCGGCCTATACCGAAGGCTATATCAATCAGGGCCATTACATCCACGGCCCGATGCTGCGCTGGCTGCTTGAAAACACGGGTGCCTGTAGCTGTAGCTGGAGCTGGATGCAAGAGCTGGAGTTGGAAGACAGCTTTACAGTTGGTGAGCAAAAGGCGGTGGAATTTAACCGCTCCATGGGGGTTGTGGCCGGATATACGATTGGTTTCAAATCAGACACAGGGCGCAGCCGCGGCGGCATCGGTTTGGCGGCCAGCCGTGGTATCAGTCAGGATCAGGTTGATGCGACATGGGCCAAATCGGGGCGCAAAATTTTAGCGGTTTGCAATATGGCGCATCTGAAAATCATCAGCCTGCCCTATTGCAATGCGCGGCGCGCGCTGACCGTGCGCCAGCGCGAGGTGCTGGAATGGGTTGGCCAAGGCAAAACCATGCAAGATATCGCAACCATTATGGGTCTCACCTTGGCCACCGTAGAAAAACATCTTCGTTTGGCCCGCAAGGCGCTGGGTGCCGACACCACAACACAGGCCGTGTTAAGAGCATCTTATCGAAGCCAAATTTTTATCCTGAAAAACGAGAGCTGAGGAATATGGCCTGTCTTTTTAGACAGGTACGGAATCCCGTACTTTCTTTACCCAACGTTAAGATGCATGCTGCCTTTAGTTCCGTGAGTGGTGGTATTTTTAACCGGGAGCAAACAGAGCAGAACCCGCGTGATTTCGTGGCTAGCTGCTTTGCCGGGAAACCGGATGTTGGTCAGATGGGAATATTAACTTATCTGGCCAACCCCTAAACCTTTGCGTTCTACCTTCATCCCCATTTGGAAAGGACTGCAAATGGAAAACGGCCCCCTTCGAAACCGAAAAGGGCCGCAGAAATATCCGCAGATAAGATAGAAACATTACAACAGCTTAGCTGTTCATTTTGGCAACTTCAGCCGCGAAATCTTCTTCTACTTTTTCGATTCCCTCGCCCACTTCCAGACGCGCAAAACCGGTGATTTCAACACCGGCCTCAGCCGCAGCCGCTTGCACCGTCAGATCAGGATTGATCACAAAAGACTGGCCCAGCAAAGTGACCTCGGACAGGAATTTCTTCATCCGGCCAATAATCATTTTCTCGATAACCTGCTCGGGTTTACCAGATTCGCGCGCCTGCTCGGTCAGAACATTCTTTTCGCGCTCAAGCACAGCCGGGTCCAGATCATCCGCGCCCAACGAGGCCGGGTTCACGGCCGCAATATGCATGGCAACCTGACGCCCGAACGCTTCGTTATCGCCCTTTAGCGCAACCAGAACACCGATTTTGCCCATGCCATCGGTCACAGCATTATGCACATAAGACACAACCTGATCACCGCTAAGCGTAACCATACGACGCACCGACATATTCTCGCCAATCGTGGCAATCGCTGCCGTCACCGTTTCTTGAACCGTTTTGCCGCCCATGTCAGCCGCCTTTAGCGCCTCAACATCCGAAACGCCCAAACCGGCAGCGGCAATACCGCCAACCATGGCCTGAAAATCGGCATTTTTGCCAACAAAATCGGTTTCCGAATTCACTTCAACCGCAATGCCCTTGCCGCCTGCAACATTAACCGCAACCAAACCTTCGGCCGCCGTGCGACCCGATTTTTTTGCCGCCTTGGCCAAACCTTTGGTGCGCAACCAATCGGTCGCGGCCTCGATGTCTCCACCGGTTTCAACCAGCGCTTTTTTTGAATCCATCATGCCAGCGCCAGTGCTGTCACGTAGCTGTTTTACCAATGCAGCTGTAATCGCCATCATCGATCTCCTGAAATATAAGGTCAAAAATCCAGGCGCGGCTGAAACGCCGCACCTGATTTGCAGCCGGTTTAACCGGCAGGCTTTTCTTCGGATGTGGCGGCTTTAGCCGGTGTTTCGGTGGCCGCAGGAGCAGCTTGCTCGGCAATCACTTCTTCAACCGGCACATCTTCGAGCGCACCCAGATCGATACCCGCAGCACCCATTTGCGCCGTCATACCGTCAAGTGCGGCACGCGCAACCAGATCAGTATAAAGCGCAATCGCACGCGCCGCATCATCATTGCCCGGAATGATATAATCAATGCCATCAGGGTTACAGTTGCTATCCACCACAGCCACAACCGGAATGCCCAGCTTGTTGGCCTCGGCAATCGCCAGATCTTCTTTGCGAACATCAATGACAAAAATCAGATCGGGCTGGTTGCCCATTTCACGAATGCCACCAAGACTGGCTTGCAGTTTACCCTGCTCACGCTCGATGCCCAAACGCTCTTTTTTGGTCAGACCCTCGGCACCGCTTTCCAGCAGCTCGTCATGGTCTTTAAGGCGTTTGATCGACTTTGAAATTGTCTGCCAGTTGGTCAGTGTGCCGCCCAGCCAACGGTGGTTCATGTAATATTGCGCGCATTTTTCAGCCGCATCGGCAATCGGGCCAGCAGCCTGACGTTTGGTGCCGACAAACAAAATGCGGCCACCCTTGGCGGCAACATCACGAACGGCTTGCAGCGCCTGATCCAGCATCGGAACCGTTTGCGTTAAATCCATAATGTGAATGCCGTTGCGCGCGCCGTAAATAAACGGGCCCATCTTCGGGTTCCAACGTTGGGTCTGGTGACCAAAATGTACGCCAGCTTCAAGTAGCTGCCGCATAGTAAATTCAGGAAGCGCCATGCTTATATCCTTTTTTTTCCGGTTTGTACCTTGGGCGGGGGAATAGGGCAAATGCCCAACCGGCGGACTTTTCAGGATTTCTCCCTGATCGGCCCAGCCCCGCCACACGGGAGTTGAAGTCGCGCATATACAAAAGCTTTGCCTCAGACACAAGCCCTTTTAAACCAAAACAAGCCCCCGCTTCTTCTTTTCTTAAATACCTAAAACAGCACAAGGCTTGACAAAACGGCCACAACTGTCAGCCTACTGCCGATGAAAAACGCCATCCAGAATTTAAAGCACAAAATAAGCGGTAATAAAATGCCTCATAAACCAGAAATCATTTGCATCGGCAGCGTTCTTTGGGACGTGATCGGGCGATCCGCCAGCCACATGTGCCAAGGTTCTGACGTTGCGGGCCGGATTTCGCGCCTGCCCGGCGGCGTTGCACTAAACATCGCCATGACCCTGCGCCGGTTTCATCTAACCCCTGCCCTGCTCAGCACAATCGGCACCGATGATCAGGGCCGCGAATTGCTGGCCATCTGTAAATCCATGGGGCTAAACTGTGATTATATCTACATTTCTCAGGATTTGCCCACAGACCGTTACATGGCGATCGAGGGCGCGAATGGTCTGATTGCCGCCATTGCAGACGCCCATTCGCTGGAAATTTCCGGTGATAAAATGCTGCGCGCGCTTGGCGACGGGCGGCTGGGAACGGCTGAATCCCCCTTTGGCGGCGTGATCGCGCTGGATGGAAACCTGACGCAAGCCTTGCTTGAAAATATTGCCCACAGCCCGCTGTTTCGGGCTGCCGATTTGCGCGTGGCCCCGGCCTCTCCGGGCAAGGCCGAACGCCTGACGCCGCTGCTAAAGCAGCGAAATATCACGCTTTATGTCAATCTGGAGGAAGCCGGCCTGCTGTGTCGAAGCGAATTTCAAACCTCTGCCGATGCGGTCGCGACGCTGGTTAAACAAGGCACCCACCGCGTCTTGGTAACGGATGGCGCCAAATCGGCCTCGGTTGGCACGGCCGACGGCATCATCACCCAAACCCCGCCGCAAGTTCTGGCCACGCGCATCACGGGGGCCGGTGATACATTCATGGCCGCCCACATCGCGGCCGAAATGCGCGGCGACGATCCCGATACGGCCCTGAGCCGCGCCTTGCAAGCCGCCGCCACCTACGTTTCCGGAGAAGTTTCCCTATGACAATTCAGCTGCAATTTTCGGCCGAAGTGGCCAGGGCGCGGGCTGAAAACACCCCCGTGGTGGCGCTGGAAAGCACCATTATTACCCACGGAATGCCCTACCCTGAAAATGTTGAAACGGCCCGATCGGTTCAGGATTGTGTGCGCCAATGCGGCGCAACTCCGGCCACGATTGCGGTGCTTGATGGCCAGATCCATATCGGGCTAACCGATACGTTGCTGGAAAAGCTGGCCAAGGCTGAAAATGTCGCCAAACTGTCGCGCGCCGATTTTGCGGCCTGTCTGGCCACTGGCGGCACGGGGGCCACCACGGTTGCCGCCACCATGATCGCGGCGCATTTGGCCGGTATTGCGGTGTTTGCCACCGGCGGCATTGGCGGGGTGCATCAAGGTGCCGAGCTGAGTTTCGACATTTCCGCCGATCTGCACGAGCTGGCCAAAACCCCCGTTACCGTAGTTGCCGCCGGCCCCAAGGCAATTCTGGACGTGCCCAAAACACTGGAGGTTCTGGAAACATTAGGTGTGCCGGTTATCACCTTCAAACAAAACGACATTCCTGCATTTTGGTCGCGCCATTCCGGCCTAAAATCTCCGCTGCGAATGGACAGTGTTGCCGAAATTGCCCGCGCCCAGATTTTACGCCGCCAGATGGGTCTTGCCGGTGGTCAGCTGATCAACAACCCGATTGCTGAAAACGATGAAATCGCGCAAGATTATCTGGCCCC
>CAYYXZ010000178.1:0-4643 GCA_964475715.1 uncultured Marinosulfonomonas sp.
TCGTTATGTTCCTTGTAGCCAGTAATCAGGTCACCCCTCGTGGGTGGCCTTTTTTTGTGCGTGCTGCCTTTTTATTTCAACTGATTCGAACCTGCCAGCACCAAACAGCACCGAAATAAGGCAGCATAACGCTGAATTGCGAAACAATGTCGCGCTTACGGCTGAATTGCCGCGCAAAGCTACTGAATTACGTTAATTTTTTGACAAACCCGTCAAGAAGATGCCATTTTCATCCTAACAAATATCTTACGCATCTTCGGTGGGGACCGAAGGAAGATGTAACACCAAAAGGACGTTACATGACCTACTCCCTGCCAACCACGATGGGTATCGGTAATAACAATTCGGTTCTACGTTTGCGAACCGCTCAGCCAGAAAGGCGGCCTCGTTGCGGCTTGCCTCAGTCTCTTTTATGCGAGGCCGCCTATCTGGGTCACAATTCAGAAATTCAGCATTTTCAACGCGCCATCCCGCAGATGCCCGCCTTTAGCGATGCCTTTAGCGCCATTGCCCGCGGCACGTTGATTGGCTGCGAAACCGGGCCTGTCGCCGTCGAGGATTTGCGCCCCGGAGACCGTGTCTGCACTTTGGATAACGGGCCACAAACCTTGCTCTGGGTTGGATCAATCTCGATTTCAAGCCAGCCGGATGCAAAAAAACCCAGCCCGACCCTGTCGCGCATTACCGCCGATAGTTTTGGCTTGGGCCGCCCGATGCCCGATTTGCTGCTTGGCCCATCGGCCCGATTGTTGCGCCGTGATCCTGCGATTATCGCCGCGGTTGGCACAGCCGCTGCATTGGCACCGGTGACGGCATTTATTGATGGCGATACTGTGCTTGAAATTCATCCGGCAAGCCCGACCCGCGTTTATCATCTGCTGTTTGAAAGCCAGCAGATTATTTACGCAAATGGTCTGGAAATCGAAAGCTATCATCCGGGCAAAACAATCGAAACCAGCCTGAGCCGCGAAGTTTTACCGATGTTTATGGATATGTTCCCGCATATTTCATCGCTGGGAAATTTTGGCCCGATCACCTATCCGCGGCTTTCCAAAGAAACCACGCTGAATATTCTGGCCGCCTAGGCCGGTTTGGCCAGCCGTTTTTCCAGCACATCAAACGGCACCCCCGGCTCGTCCTTGGCCCCGCGAATAACCAGCGATGTTTTCACGCTGGCCACATTATCGGCCGCGGTCAGATCCTGGGTTAAAAAATTCTGGAATGTCGAAAGATCCGGCGCAACGCATTTCAAGATAAAATCGACCTCGCCATTTAGCATGTGGCATTCGCGAACCAGCGACCAGCCCTTGCATTTATCCTCGAATGCCAACAAATCCACCTCGGCCTGACTTTGCAACCCGACCATGGCAAACACCTGCACCTCAAAGCCCAATTCGCGCGCATCCACATCGGCGAAATAGCCGCGAATATAGCCGCTTTCTTCTAATGTGCGCACACGGCGAAGGCACGGCGGGGCCGAAATGCCAACTTTTTTGGCCAAATCCACGTTGGTCATCCGCCCATCATCCTGTAATTGGGCCAAAATCATCCGGTCGATCTGATCCAGTTTGGAGTGCGCCATTATTTTTCCCTGTTATTTTTTTCGGATTGTATGCGCCAGCCCGTCTGTGCGCAACAATATTTCACAAATGCGCGATTTTCTTAAATCATGCAAAAAATACACGCCATTTCAACGCATGATCTACGCAAACCCTTCCCCTGCCTGTCTGTCGCGATTATATCATTTGAAACGCAGTCAGCCAAAGGGGGCTATCATGGCCAAAACACGTCACACAAAAGTTCTGATCATCGGCTCCGGCCCTGCCGGCTACACCGCCGGCGTTTATGCCAGCCGCGCCATGTTACAGCCAATTTTGGTGCAAGGGCTTGAGCCGGGCGGCCAGCTGACCACCACCACCGAAGTTGAAAACTGGCCCGGTCACACCGAAATTCAAGGTCCCGATCTGATGCTTAACATGGAGGCCCACGCCCGCGCCGTTGGCACCGAAATTATCAGCGACATCATCACCGATCTGGATCTTTCAAGCCGCCCCTTCAGCGCAACCGGCGATAGCGGCACGGTTTACACTTGTGACGCGGTTATTTTAGCTACCGGCGCGCGGGCGCGTTGGCTGGGGCTGGACAGCGAAGAAGCCTTTAAGGGTTTTGGCGTTTCGGCCTGTGCCACTTGCGATGGTTTCTTTTATCGTGATCAGGAAATCGTGGTGATTGGCGGCGGCAATACGGCTGTGGAAGAGGCGCTGTTTTTAACCAATTTCGCCAGTAAAGTCACCTTGATCCATCGCCGAGACGAGCTGCGCAGTGAACGGATTTTGGCCGACCGTTTGATGAAAAACCCGAAAATCGAACCGCTCTGGTTTCATGAGCTAATCGAGGTTGTCGGCGACGACATGCCCAAGGGCGTCACCGGCGTGCGCGTCAAGCACACCAAAACCGGCGAAATCAGCGAAATCCCTTGCAAAGGCGTGTTTATTGCCATCGGCCACACACCGGCAAACGAGCTGGTCAAGGACACGCTGAAAACCCACATGGGCGGCTATGTGGTTACGCAAGCTGACAGCACCGCTACCTCGATACCCGGTGTTTTTGCGGCCGGTGATCTGACCGATCATAAATATCGTCAGGCCGTGACCTCGGCTGGAATGGGCTGCATGGCGGCATTGGAAGTTGAGCGGTTTTTGGCGGAAAATGACGGGTAATCCGGCAAAATAGAGGGGTTTGCGCCTCATTTCGTAAAACAAACTTAATGGCGCTTGAATTATAACATATTGCAGCGCTATCTGGCTGCAATCGGCTGCGGTTTTGCAGGCCGTCTAATAGTAAAGTAAATCGAGAGTACCCAATGCCTATGCAAATCCTTGCCCCGATTCCCGAATTGTATGTTTCCCATGAAAGCGCTCAAAAGCTAAAAATTGAGGCTGGCGATCTGACTTCGTGGGATCTGACCCGGCGCCAGATATGTGATCTGGAACTGTTGATGAACGGCGGCTTTAACCCGCTTAAGGGTTTTTTAGGCGAAGACGATTATAACGGCGTTGTCAAAGATATGCGTCTGGCCGATGGCACGCTTTGGCCGATGCCGATCAATCTGGATGTCGATGAAAAATTTGCCGAATCTATCGAGCCGGGGCAGGATATTGCCCTGCGCGACCAAGAAGGCGTAATTCTGGCGATTATTTCGGTCACCGACAAGTGGCAGCCAGACAAATCAGCCGAGGCCAAAGGCGTTTTTGGTGCCGATGATCTGGCCCACCCTGCGGTGAATTATTTGCATAACACGGCTGGAAAAATCTATCTTGGCGGCCCGGTTACCGGCATCCAGCAGCCTATGCATTATGATTTCAAGGCTCGGCGCAACACCCCCAATGAATTGCGTGCCTATTTTCGCAAACTGGGTTGGCGCAAGGTTGTGGCCTTTCAAACCCGCAACCCGCTGCACCGCGCGCATCAGGAATTAACCTTTCGTGCCTCGCGTGAAGCACAGGCAAACCTGCTGATCCACCCTGTTGTCGGCATGACAAAACCCGGCGATATTGACCATTTCACCCGGGTTCGTTGCTACGAGGCGGTGCTGGATCAATACCAATCTTCAACCACCAGCCTTAGCCTGTTAAATCTGGCCATGCGTATGGGCGGCCCTCGCGAGGCAGTTTGGCATGGTTTGATCCGCAAAAACCACGGTTGTTCCCATTTTATTGTGGGGCGCGACCACGCCGGACCTGGCAAAAATTCGGCCGGAGACGATTTTTACGGGCCATATGATGCGCAAGCGTTATTTCGCAAACACGAAGAGGAAATGGGCATCACGCTGGTTGATTTCAAGCACATGGTTTATGTGCAGGAACGCGCCCAATACGAGCCGGCCGATGAAATCGAGGATGGCGTCACGGTTCTGAATATTTCCGGCACCGAATTGCGCCGCCGCTTGTCGGAAGGTCTGGAAATTCCAGAATGGTTTTCCTTTCCTGCGGTGGTCACCGAATTGCGCAAAACCAAACCGGCCCGCTCTAAACAGGGCTTTACGGTGTTTTTCACGGGCCTGTCCGGCTCTGGAAAATCCACCATTGCCAATGCGTTGATGGTTAAATTGATGGAAATGGGCGGGCGCCCCGTCACTTTGCTTGATGGTGATATCGTGCGCAAAAACCTGTCTTCCGAGTTGGGTTTTTCCAAAGAGCATCGCGATTTGAACATCCGGCGCATTGGTTATGTGGCAAGCGAGATCACCAAAAACGGCGGCATCGCCATTTGCGCCCCGATCGCGCCTTATGCGGCAACCCGTCGTGCTGTGCGTGAAGACATCCAGCAGTTTGGCGCGTTTCTGGAGGTGCATGTGGCCACATCGCTGCAAGAATGCGAACGCCGTGATCGCAAGGGGCTGTATAAATTGGCCCGCGCCGGCAAGATCAAGGAATTCACCGGAATTTCGGACCCCTATGAGGTGCCCGAGAACCCCGAATTAAGCGTTGAGACCGAAAATGTCGAGGTTGATAATTGTGCGCATCAGGTTTTGCTGAAGCTGGAAAGCATGGGGCTGATTGCAGGCTAATTCAGCGGGCACTTCAAATAATTTAAAGGCGGGATACAACCGAAGGGTTTTGCCCGCCTTTATTGTTTTACCC
>CAYYXZ010000179.1:0-3201 GCA_964475715.1 uncultured Marinosulfonomonas sp.
TGGCTCCGACGGTAGGGGTCGAACCTACGACCAATTGATTAACAGTCAACTGCTCTACCACTGAGCTACGTCGGAATATTGGGCGCATATAGCAACCGGCAATCGCGGCGTCCAGAGGCATTTTCAACAATCGGCCAAATTTTTGCCGCCACGCTTTCTGCCACGCTTACAGACGGCTGAATTTGCTGTTTAGCGACAGGGGCTCATCTGTGGCCACCAACCCGCGGCCCGCCAGATCAATTAAATGGGCAAAGACGTTGCGCTCGGCGGCGACCAGTAACGCGGCGGGGGTGTCGGTGTAGATTTGTGCGCTTAGGGATCGGGCTGTGTGTTTTGTGTGTTTTGCGGGTGCTGTAGATTTTTCATCACCCAGCCGCGCCAAAATCTGCGATTCGCGCATTTTACGGTGCGAAATCAGCCATTTAATGCGTCCGGCCGGATCGGTGACCGGGGCACCGTGGCCCGCGTAATAAATCCGGTCGTTTCGTTGTTCCAGACGAGCACAAGAGGCCATGAACTGGCTTAAATCTCCATCCGGCGGCGACACAAGAGAGCTGGCCCAGCCCATCACATGATCTCCGCTAAACAACACGTCCATCCAGGCAAAACACAGATGATTGGCCATGTGCCCCGGGGTCCAGAGCGCGGTCAGGCTCCAGTCTGGCCCATGGATGACTTCACCATCGCGCAAAATTTGCTGCGGTGCGAATTCGGTATCAACGCCTTCGCCACCGCCGATCAGGCTGCCTGCTGTTACATCGCGCCGCGCCAGATCGCGCATCACTTGGCTGCGCCCCGATTGGCTGTCACCATAGGCCAGCACCGGCGCGCCGCTGATTTTGGCCAACGCAGCGGCCAGCGCCGAGTGGTCGGTGTGGCTGTGCGTGACAAGGATCGCCTCGATTTTTTCACCGCGGGTTGCGGCCAGAATTGCCGCAAGATGGGCCGGTATGTCTGGCCCCGGATCAATCAGCGCAACGCGGCCCTGACCGACAATATAAGTGTTGGTGCCGTGCCATGTCATCGGCGAGGCATTGGGCGCAAGGATGCAGCGCAAACCCGGCGCAAGCGTTTGGGCAACTCCGGCGGGGGCGGGAGGATTGAAATCGTCATCCATGCTCATAATTGGCGCTTTCCCTTGATGCGTTACAGCGTTACGTTGCTGTATGACCTTTAAATGGCTGAAACGCTATATGCCCCGCAGTCTTTATGGCCGCGCCGTCCTGATTTTGATTGTGCCGATTGTCACGATCCAGCTGGTGGTTTCGATCGTTTTTATCCAGCGCCTTTACGAGGATGTGACCCGCCAGATGAGCCAGAATATGGTGCTGGATCTGGGCTATCTGCTGGATCGGGTCAATGATGCCCCTGATCTTGCGGTGGCCGGGCAGGTCGTGGAAACGCTGCAAAATGCTCTGGAAATGCAGATTCTTCTGCCCGCGACAATCAAGGGGCAGGAAAGGCGCGGCTTTGCCGATTTGTCGGGCCGGGTGATGAGCCAGACCTTGCGCGGTGGGCTGGACGCGGTTCATACCGTTGATTTGCTCTCGGAGCGGCGCAAAATACATTTGTGGATGACAACGCGCCACGGCGAGATGGAGGTGGCTTTTGATCGTTTGCGGGTCTCGGCGCGCAACCCGCATCAGTTGCTGGTTTTGATGGTTTTCACCGGTATTTTAATGACGATCATTGCCATGATTTTTCTGCGCAACCAGCTGCGGCCGATCAAACGTTTGGCCGGCGCATCCGAAGCCTTTGGCAAGGGCCATGTGGTGCCATATTCGCCGCGTGGTGCAATCGAAGTGC
Organism: uncultured Marinosulfonomonas sp.; assembly: GCA_964475715.1. GTDB lineage: Bacteria > Pseudomonadota > Alphaproteobacteria > Rhodobacterales > Rhodobacteraceae > Profundibacter. The sequence continues at coordinate 1,807 of CAYYXZ010000179.1, forward strand.
GCGCGGCCGGGGCGGCGTTTTTGGCGATGCGCGCCCGGATTGAGCGCCAGATTGAGCAGCGCACCATGATGCTGTCGGGGGTTAGCCATGATTTGCGCACGCCTTTGACCCGTCTGAAGCTGGGTCTGTCAATGATGCAAGACAGCCCCGAGGTCGAGGATTTGAAACAGGATCTGGACGAGATGCAGGGCTTGCTGGATGGTTTTCTGGATTTTGCCCGTGGCGATGCCGGTGAAAAACCGCAAGAAACGGATGTGGTTGAATTGGTGCAACAAGCCGTTGGCAAGGCCTGTCGTGCGGGTAAAGATGTGGTGTTGTTGCCGCCAAAGGGGGTGCCTGATAAAATGGTGCTGCGCCCGGTTGCGATTTCGCGGGCCTTGGATAATTTAATCGGCAATGCGGTGCGTTATGGCACGCGGGCGCGGGTGTCTCTGGTTTTTAATGAGCGAAATCTGGTGATCAGCGTTGAGGATGACGGCCCAGCAATTGCAAAGGAAGATCGTGAAAAAGCGCTGCAGCCGTTTACGCGTCTGGTGCCGGGGCGCAATCAGAACAAAGGTTCGGGCGTTGGGCTGGGCCTGTCGATTGCGCTGGATATTGCGCGCAGCCACGGGGGGAATTTGCGGTTGGGGCAAAGCGCGGACATGGGTGGTTTAAAAGCGGATTTGGTGCTGACCCGTTAAAAAGCGGTTAAAAATGCGCAAATTTTAGCAAGAAACCGGATGTTTTGCCGTAATACTGCCGCATTGATCGGTTAGTTATTTTATCAGATGCACTTTTGCTCTGATGAAACGCAAAACCACACAGAACCAAGGCAGGACCAAGATCATGCAAGCCATACAAAACAGCTACCGCGGATTTACGCTTTTGGTGAATGTGAACTGGGATCGTTTGCTTTATCCGGCGATGATTGGCGCGGCGCTTTTGCTGGGTGCTTTTATCGGCACATGGATGATCGTCTAGGCCGGATTTATTTCGGATTATTTCCAAAATTAGCGTTTTGCCCCCGTTGCTTGCAATCGGGGGCTTTTGCCCTTTTGACAAGCTCTTTAAGACCGGTTAGCAAGAAACAACTGGGACGTCCGGGACCATTTGGTTTATGGCCGTAAACAGGCAGGCAAAAGCAGCATAAGAGCAGCAAGGGGCGCTAAATTGAAACACGCATTACACAGATTTATTGTTGTATTATTTTTATCATTATCAGTGCCTTACGTGATTACCCCAACGGTTGCACATGCGCAGAGCTATCAGTTTTCATCGGTGAAAATCGAAGGCAACCAGCGCATTGAGCCAGCCACGATTTTAAATTACGCCGGAATCGCCCAGGGTGAAACCGTGTCGGTGGGTCAGCTGAATGATGCGTATCAGCGAATTTTGAACAGCGGATTGTTTGAA
>CAYYXZ010000179.1:3301-4515 GCA_964475715.1 uncultured Marinosulfonomonas sp.
TCCAACAACCGCGTTGATCTGGTGTTTGAAATTACCGAAGGCCGAGTCGTTGAAATCGAGCGGATCAGTTTTGTTGGCAACCGGCATTTTTCCGACCGCCGTTTGCGCCGGATTCTGGCAACCAAGCAGGCCGGAATTTTCAGGGCGCTGATTCAGAAAGACACATTTATTGCCGACCGGATCGAATTTGACAAACAGGTGCTGCGGGATTTTTATCTGTCGCGCGGTTACGTCGATTTTCAGGTTCAGGCCGTCAATTCGGAAATCACCCGTGGGCGCGATGGTTTTTTCATCACCTTCAACCTGCAAGAAGGCCAGCAATTCAAATTTGGTGAAATCAGCACAATCAGCGATCTGCAAGAAGTTGATGCCCAAGCGTTTCAAGACATCATCCAGATCAGACCGGGCAGCACCTATTCGCCGACCCATGTAGAAAACACCATCGCGCGCATGGAGCGTCTTGCGATTCGCAAGGGTTTGAATTTTGTGCGGGTCGAGCCGCGCATTACGCGCAATGATCGCGCTCTGACGTTGGATCTGGAATTTGCTCTGACGCGTGGGCCGCGCGTCTTTGTCGAGCGCATTGATATCGAGGGCAACGCGACCACGCTTGACCGGGTGATCCGGCGCCAGTTCACGGTGGTTGAGGGTGACCCTTTCAATCCGCGCCAGATCCGCGAATCGGCGGAACGCATTCGCCGTATGGGCTTCTTTTCCAATGTCGATGTCGATGCGCGCGAAGGTTCTGCGCCAGATCAGGTGGTGATTGATGTGGATGTCGAGGAACAGCCGACCGGCAGTCTGAGTTTTGGGGCCTCTTATGGTTCGGACGCCGGAATTGGTCTGAATGTCGGCTTTTCCGAGCGCAACTTTTTGGGCCGTGGCCAGTCGCTTAGCTTTTCGTTTAATACCGCAAGTGCGAGTGCTGCGGTAAGTATTGCTTTTGTCGAGCCGGCCTTTTTAGGGCGTGATCTAAGTTTTCGCACCAATGCTTTTTATGCAACTTCCGACGGCGCCAATGCGCATTACAACACCCGCTCGGTGGGTTTCGGGGTTGGTCTTGAGTTTCCGATTAGCGAAAACGGGCGCTTGGAGCTGCGCTATAATCTGTCGGCAAATAGGGTCTACGGTGTTACTCCGACACCCGCGGGAGATCCGCAAATCAGCTCGCCAATACTCGAGGCCGAAGAAGCTCTGGGCCAGCAGATTACCAG
>CAYYXZ010000180.1:0-2620 GCA_964475715.1 uncultured Marinosulfonomonas sp.
ACGCGAATTGAACCGGTATTTACAAAAACCGTTGCTGTGGACATTTACGGTGTCAAACATGGGCAAAATAAGTGTCGCGCTACAACATGTGTCGCGCTACACTAGCAGCCGGAGCTGGTAGTGTGATAATCCGAGGGGTGCTAAGTGAATACCTAGGCTACGAAGTTATCTGGGATTACATAGCATAATCAGCATGTTAAGTGGTGCGGGCGGTGGGACTCGAACCCACACGGCCTAGGGCCCAGAGATTTTAAGTCTCTTATGTCTACCATTCCATCACGCCCGCAACTGGCGTTGTTTTTAGCTTCTGCACCGGGTCACTTTTGGGCGAGCCGATCCGTTTATTTAAACCTGTTCTCTGTGCATTTTACAGCGCAAAGCAAAGGCTTTAGGTTTCTTGTGTTTGCCATTTCACCACGCGACTACCTGTTGCGGGGTTAATATTTGCGCGACAATAGCGCCAGATTTATCAAGGGCAAGTGCTTAGATGCCCCAGCCTTGGGATTTATCGCTCTGCGCGCACATGGAATTTGTATTTAATCATTTTTATGCATCATCCGCTCGGCTTTTTTGCGCACCAGAACCGCGCGCAAATCATGCATCGCCATTAATAACGCATCCGTAACATCTTCCAGCGCATCATCATCAGCCCTGGATTGCGCCCATTGCGTGGTCAGGTTCAGATGGTCAACCGCGCGGTGAATATCATCCAGATCGCGCTGCGCCAGCAAGGCCATGCGGTTTTGCATCCAGTCCTCTATTGCCGCGCTGTCAGCCTTGGAAAACTTGCGGTCTCCGTGCGGTTTATACTGGCCGTTTTTAATGTTGATCACCGCGATCTGGTCCATATCAATGCGTCGCTGGCGGTTTTCGGTATCAATCCGAAACACGATAGCGCCGTTTTCACGCACGCGGAAATAATATTCGGGCAGATCAGTGGCCATGCCGTCTCCGTTAATGCAGCCCGTCGCAAAAGGCCTGAATGCGTTCGCAAGCCTGTTTTAAGGCCTGATCCGACGTAGCGTAGCTTACTCTGAAGTTTGGCGAAAGCCCGAAGGCAGCCCCAAACACCACCGCAACGCCGGTTTCTTGTAATAAAGTCGTGGCGAACACCTCGTCATCGGTGATTTTAACGCCGGCAGCACTTGTTTTGCCGATGCAGCCCGCAATCGACGGGTAAACGTAAAACGCGCCATCCGGTGTGGGGCAGTCGATGCCCTTGGCGGCGTTCAGTGCGGCGACCACCATGTCGCGCCGGCGCAGGAAAATCGCGTTATTGCCGGCAATGAAATCTTGCGGTCCATTCAGCGCCTCAAGTGCGGCCCATTGGCTGATCGAGCAGGGGCTCGAGGTGGATTGCGATTGCAGCTTGCGCATGGCCGAGATCAGCTCTACCGGACCCGCCGCGTAACCGATGCGCCAGCCGGTCATGGCGTAGGCCTTGGAAACCCCGTTGCAGGTCAGGGTGCGCTCAAACAGTTCCGGCTCGACTTGGGCGGGGGTGCAAAATTCGAAATCATCAAACACCAGATGCTCATACATATCATCGCTCATCACCCAAACATGCGGATGGCGCAGCAAAACATCGGTCAGGGTTTTTAATTCGGCGCGGCTGTAACCTGCGCCCGTCGGGTTCGAGGGCGAGTTGAAAAGCAGCCATTTGGTTTTTGGCGTGATGGCGGCTTCCAGTTGATCGGCGGTGATTTTGAAACCGGCCTCAAGCGAGGCCTTTATTGGCACCGGAGTGCCGCCCGCCAGCAGCACCATGTCAGGATAGCTGACCCAGTAAGGTGCCGGAATCAGCACTTCGTCGCCCGCGTTTAGCGTGGCCACCAGCGCATTATAAAGAATCTGTTTGCCACCGGTGCCGACACTGACCTGCTCGGGCGTGTAATTTAGCCCGTTGTCGCGCCTGAATTTAGTACAAATCGCTTGTTTTAATTCCGGCATCCCGTCGGGAGCGGTGTATTTGGTTTTGCCGGCATCAATCGCGGCTTTGGCAGCGGCTTTGATGTTGTCGGGGGTGTCGAAATCCGGCTCGCCCGCGCCAAGGCCGATCACATCGACACCGGCCGCCTTCAGCTCGCGCGCCTTGGTCGAAACCGCGATGGTCGGCGAGGGCTTCACACGGGCGAGGGTTTTTGACAGAAAAGGCATTGTTGGCTCCGGTTTGAATCTTTATTGCGTGTGTTTTATGGTGCGCGTTAAAACGGTTCAAGCGGATTTAACAAAGTGGGTTATAAATGACGGATGATGCAGCGACAGAGGTTGATTGGTATGCCGATGATCGGGCCACGTTTGGCGATCGGGTTTGCGTGGCGCGTCAGGCGTTGGGCTGGCAGCAAAAGGAATTGGCCAAACAGCTGGGGGTTAAATTGAAAACCGTGCAGGGCTGGGAGGATGATTTATCCGAGCCTCGCGCCAACAAGTTGCAAATTCTGGCCGGGATTTTAAATGTGTCGCTGATCTGGTTGCTGACCGGCGAAGGCGAGGGGATCAGCCCCCGTGATGACGATGCAATGCCTGCCGAAATCAAGGATTTACTGTCAGAAATGCGCCAGCTGCGCAGCCAGATGAAAACCAATCTGGATCAAATGGCGTTGTTGGAAAAACGGCTGCG
>CAYYXZ010000180.1:2720-4513 GCA_964475715.1 uncultured Marinosulfonomonas sp.
GCAGCCAGATGAAAACCAATCTGGATCAAATGGCGTTGTTGGAAAAACGGCTGCGCAAATCGGTTGCGGGGTGTATCTGATGTCTGAAACGGCCGAGAACCGCATCAAGCGGCTTAAAATGCGGTCTTGGCGGCGGGGCACCAAGGAAATGGATCTGGTGCTGGGGCCGTTTAGTGACACAGAGCTGACGGGGCTGAATGATGCGCAAATTGCGCGGTATGATCTGTTGCTGGATGAAAATGACCACGATCTTTACGGCTGGGTTGCCGGGCATATTGCAACGCCCGAATCCTATCTGGATCTGATCAGCCAGATTTCAAAACATGCTTTTAAGGCGTAGTTTTCAGTTATTTTAAAGAAACTTTCCACGCTTAATGGAATCTTCGCCTTTTGCAGGCAGTGTCATCTTCAAGATATTATCGGCGGAGATTATTGATGAGTATACATACAGGCATGAAAACCGGCGCACAGGCGGGCTTTATTACGGGATATCTGGAAACATTGGCAATGGTGGAACGATTGCACCGTTTATTGCTGGATGTGATCAAGGATGAGTTCGAGCGCGTTGGCGTGCTGGAAATCAACGCGGTGCAGGCGTTGTTGCTGTTTAATATCGGCGATAACGAGGTCACGGCAGGCGAGCTGAAAACGCGCGGGTATTATCAGGGATCGAACGTGTCCTATAATTTGAAAAAGCTGGTTGATATGGAATTCATGCATCATCAGCGTTGCGAAATTGACCGCAGATCGGTGCGGGTGCGTTTAACCGAAAAGGGGCGTAAAATCCGTGATGTGGTAGGAGAGCTGTTTGCCCGCCATGCCGATGGTCTTGAAGAAAAGGGCGTGCTGGGCAATGACGGGATTGAAGAAATCAACAGCTCTTTGCGCCGGATGGAGCGTTATTGGACAGACCAGATCCGTTATATTTACTAGGCTCAGGACTCGTTAAATCCAGAAGATCACAAAAACAGCGCTGCAAATTGCGGAGAAAAATGTGTGGCGCATCGGCCATATCGGGTTGATATAGGCGTTGTTGCATGGATCATGCCGCAAGCCTAACAAGTTGCATTTGTCACGTTCACGGATACGCTTAATGCCGCATAAATTCAATGCCAGCTGTTACCACAAGTTTACAAAGAAGCAATATCGAGTAACAAACTGGCCTGCGTATAATGAAAACCTGCGCAACCGTGGTGATTTGACGATCACAGACCCCACACTGGGCTGCCCTTCGCTGCGGGTCCCGCGGTGGCCAACCTCGGCATTCCGATCTGGCGATCACGATGGTCTGACACTGGGGATGGTTTACTAGGTTACTGCTGCGCCAAACCCAAGGGCTGATGCGCAGTATTGCAGGGCTGACGAAGCTGAAAATCCCGATCCCGGATTTCTCGACTCTGCCGAGAAGGGGCCGAAACTGGAATCCCGGCGTTTCGAAAACCAGCAAACAGAGACCACAATTGGTTAACATCCTGAACCGAAGGACCGCACGCGGCCGACCCGTGTTCGAACAAATCGTGTAACCTGAATTATGGCTAAGGGCAGGCTGTAAGCATCCCTTGATCCATGCAAAACCGCTCAAAGCTTCACGGCCTTTATTTCTCTCGCGGCCACGTTAAGAGAGTTAAGCTCAACCTCAACAGACCCTAAATCAATTTCACCACGAGGCAAATAAATTTCAAACTCGGTTCCGGTTTTATCGGTGCGACGCAATTTGAGCCTGCCGCCATGCCCGCGAATCAGTTCCGCCGCGATTGATAATCCCAGACCCGTCCCGCCCTTGCGCACACCGC
>CAYYXZ010000181.1:0-4477 GCA_964475715.1 uncultured Marinosulfonomonas sp.
CAGCGGAAAGCTCATGGCGTGGGCTGAAAAGCACGGCGTTCGGCTGACATACACCGCCGCAGAACGCCTATATTGAGCGCTACAATCGCATTGTTCGCGGTGAATGGCTGGATCAATAAAACCATTGCGGAGGCACAGAAGCAAGCAACGGATTGGCTCTGGACTTACAACAACGAGCGCCCCAACAATGGGCATCGGCGGCATCACACCCGCCATGAAACTGAAAATGACGCATGAATTCTACGGCTCGAACCCATTAAAAATGGGGGGATTACCGACACGGTTAACGTGACAACACCATTTATGTGTTTACACCTGAGCGCCCAGCGGCAAGAGTTTAGGCGTTTTATAAAATAACTTCATTTTTTTCACCCTGCTCGGAATAATCCGTAACGTGCCTCGTTCTTCTTTGTGACAGTCGGTCAGATGAGCTGCCCGCTACAACAAAAGCAAGAAGGGATAATACCATGAATATGTTGCAAGCCCCCCAACCGATGCAAAATCATTTAATGGCAATCCGGCCTGCATTCGTCGGCAATAGATCTTTCAGTCTCAGCAATGGCGATTTCAAACATATTAAACCGGGATCCGGCAAGCGCTCTCTGGGGGCTTGGGTTTATGTGCCGGCTGATGTGTGCCCCGACAGCCTGCCTTTGGTTGCGGTTCACGGAATTTCACGTCGCGCCAAAGAGCAGGTGCAGCTTCTTGCCGATGGTGCCGACAGAACCGGTCGCATCGTTATCGCCCCTCTGTTTGGTCGCAAACATTGGCGCGGGTATCAGCGCATCAGCAATAAATACCGGGGCGATCGCGCCTTGCTGGATTTATTGGCGCGCATTGAAATGCAAGGTATTGCACAGCTGCGCAAATTTGATCTGTTCGGATATTCCGGTGGCGCGCAGTTTGCGCACCGCTTTGCCATGCTGTTCCCCCAGCGCGTCGCAAAGCTTAGCCTTGCGGCTGCCGGATGTTACTGCATGCCCGACATTGACACGCCTTATCCCTATGGTTTGGCCGCACGTCCCGGGCGCAAATCAGACTGGGGCCCGCGGATGATGGCGGGTCTGGATAGCTATTTGCGCCTGCCGATTAATATTATTGTCGGGGTCAACGATACAGTTGCCGATCCCGCTTTCCGGCGCTCGCCCGAACTGGATGAAAATCAAGGCATCAATCGGCTGATGCGGGCAAAACGCTATCATACTGTTTTGTCCAAACTGGCGCACCTGCGCGTAATTCGTCCGCGGATTTCTATATCGCTACTGCCAAGCAGCAGCCACAGTTTTTCTCAATGCGTCAAATCCGGCGGGCTTGATCGCCTTGTGCTGGGCTGACGCCCCCTCCCGTTTATTGCCAAGTCCTGAAAGGATAAATTCCATGACATTCCAAGCCCCGACAAATAGTTTTGCCGTCCATAACATGCTGGCTCAGGCCAAATGGTCATTTTCAACCCGCCGGGTGGATCAATCCGATACCTGCGGGCTTTCACAAAACTTCAAAGACGCCATCGCCGGAGATCTGGTGCTGGGCCGCGTCACCTCGATTAGTTCGCATAAACGTATTCAGCTGCCGTCGGGTCGTCCCTCGATTCTTTACCCCGATGATCTGGTGGTGCTGGCCGTTGGTGCGCGTTATGCGGCGGACCAGTTCGAAGGCTATGCCGAAATTGACGCAAATGGTGCCGATATGCTGGCCGGCGGCGGCTGCATTGGCCGCATGGTGATTAAAAATGAACGGATTAAACCTCCGACCCGGATTGAACCGATCGGCCTGCTTAAAAATGCCGCTGAGCGCATCATAAATCTGGCGGATTATGCCTTGCCCGATGTGCAGTCTCACACGACAATTCCGGTGATCTGTGTGGTCGGATCCGGCATGAATGGCGGCAAAACCACCGCAACTGCGGCGCTGATTTATGGTCTGCGTCAGGCGGGCTGGAACGTGGCGGGCCTAAAGGGCACCGGCACTGGCGCCTTTGGTGATTATAATGCCTACGTTGATGCCGGCGCGCATTATGCCGGCGATTTCACCGACACCGGTATGGTCAGCACTTATCTTGAGCCAAAAGCGCGCATTGTGGCCGCCATCAATCGTCTTTTGGTCGAATCCGAAGCCCAGGGTTGTGATATTGCCGTGCTGGAAATTGCCGACGGAGTTTTGCAAAAAGAAACTATCGAATTGCTAAAAGATCCATCGGTGCGCGGCCGGATGAGCGGGTTTATTTATGCCTGCGGTGATGCCCTGAGTGCGGCGGGTGGTGTTCACGTTCTGCGCGGGCATGGCATTAAACCGGCCGCAATCACCGGCATTGTCAGCTGCTCGCCGATGGCTGCAATCGAAACAACAAACGCAACCGGCATTGAGGTAGTCACAAAACAAGGCCTGTCTGATCCGGCTATTGCATCAAGTTTGTTTAACGCGATGCAAACCACGCGGTTAAGAGAGATGGTTGCATGACCTCAATGCCTAAAATACTGGGAAAGCGACGGGGGCAAGAATTTGCCCTCATCGTTTTGGCCTTGCTGGGGCAGGCAACGGCCGCGGGCGCCGCCGCTTTTGCGGTTCGGGATCTTTTTTCATCGCTGGCCTCAAAGCAGGGCATTACCGATTTCACACCATTTTTGGTGCTTGGCTTGTCCGGTCTTGCAATCGCGGTTCTGCGTGTTTTTAGCCGGATTGTCGGCGAACGGATGGGCCAAAGCTATGCCTATGATATCCGTTGCGAAATTTATAGCCACACCAGCCGGATGGCACGCCAAACTGTCGCAAACCGGCGTTCCGGTGCTATTTCCTTGCGTTTTGTTGGTGATCTGACAGCTTTGCGCAGCTGGGTTGGGCTGGGTATGCCGCAGTTGGTTGCGGCGATTATTCTTATTCCGGTAACGCTGGCGGTTTTATATTTGATCGAGCCGGAATTCGGATTATACACCCTGCCGCTTTTTATAATTGCCGTGATAATCATGGCGGTTTTTGGCAGCAAATTACCCGAAGCAAACCGCTATTTGCGCAGTGCCCGCTGGCGCTTGGCGGCCGATATGACCGAACGCATGCCAAACGCACCTTATTTTGAATCCATCGGCCGCACCGGCTATGAAATGGATCTGATCAAAAAACGCACGGACACGCTGATTGATGCCTCGATGGAGCGGTTGAAATCGACGGAATATGTGCGCGCCGTGCCGGAAATTATATCCGGCATTGCGGCGGCAATGATTATCTGGTTGGGGTTTCAGGCTCAGTTGCCAACCGGATCTGTGGCCGGCGCGCTGGCCGCACTTGGCTTGGGCGTGCAGCCATTGCGCGATCTTGGCATGGTCTGGAATCGCCACTCGGCCTGGGCGGCCGCGCATGAAAAATGTCTGCGCGCACTTTCGCAAGATACCCTGCCAGATAATCAGCACACATCCGTCTCGCTCTCAACGAAGCTGGCCAGTGTTTGCGTCACTTATCTGCATGTTTCAGACAGCACCGAAACCTTGGCAGAGGCACCGGCTGGCAGCAAAATTGCAGTCACAGGCCCAAGCGGAACGGGTAAAACCGGGTTGATGGCAAGGCTGGCGGGCCTGAACCCGGATATGACGCAGAGGGTTGAAATCAACGGCACTGATCTTGGGCAATTCAGCGCAAAACAGCGCAGCGACCTGATTACTTTTATCACCGCGGATGATCCGCTGCTGAAGGGAAGTTTGCGTCGCGTTTTAACGCTTGGTCTGCGCAAACGCCCCAGTGATCGTAAAATTATTCGAACAGCCGAGCGCATTGGGCTTGGTCCGGTGCTTGCCCGTCTTGGCGGGTTGGATGGCAAGGTTTCCGAAGGCGGGCGCAATCTGGAAACCGGTGAGCGCGTCTGCTGTTTGGCGGTTCGCGCGATGCTAAGCCGAACGCCGCTGGTGTTGCTGGATGGGCTGGTTGAAATGCTGGATGCGGATAGTCAGGCCGTGTTTTTCCGCTGGGTGCACAAATCAAAAGCTACCGTTTTCTTCACATCCCGCAGCCGCGTTGAGCAAACCGGGATTGATGCGACTTGGGATTTTACCGAGACGGGCCTGGATTTGGGTTAAGCAATTTAACTTATACTTGGAACGCATTGCGCGGCCTTTCGCTAAGCTCAAGCGCGCAATGTGTTGCTTTGTGTTTCAAGGTAAAGTCAAAGGTTCTGCCGCAAAATTTTTCGGAGGTTGCTTTAGTCAGGTTTCGCTCGATTTAGGCTGCCAAGCTTGCAAATTGTTTGAACGGTGATCTATGGCTTGACTGTAGTTGCTTCTTTCGGATCATGGATGAAACTCACCTCAAAGCACTTGCAGCCTGTTAAAAAAGGGGGGGGATGTTCTCCGCAACATACTGCAAAACCTTGTACAAACAGCGGCAACAAAGTGGAGAACATGTTTGCTAAACTCAAGGACCTCCTCTGGGGCATGCTGCAAGAGGTGGTCGCAAGATTTCGGACCAGTGGTTAAGATGGATCGACTTATGAGAG
>CAYYXZ010000182.1:0-1056 GCA_964475715.1 uncultured Marinosulfonomonas sp.
AAAAATGTCGCATTTTCTGTCGCAAATCATCTAATTTCTGACTAACTTATCTTTGATACCAGCGGCATAAACACCGCATAAAAGCCATGGGGATTCTACAGATGCAAAACAACCAGACGCCCGACGCCCAAACCGCCGACTGGCTTGCCAGATTGGAAGACATAAGCGAAACGCGCGGTTATTATCAGCCACTGGGCGCGCGCCATCATGCGGTTTTCACCGATGCTGCGGCTGCTTCTGCGACTTTGCTTGTTAGTTTCGAAACCATCTCGGGCATCCTTGAAAACAGCGAAAACGAATTGCCTCTGGGCTTTGATCTGGTGGCTGAAAACGGCTGGTCGCATCTGGGCATCATTGCCGATGGCAACACATGGTTTCGCGATCAGGCGGTTTATGACTATTTCGACCGGCTGGTGGATGACGGCTTTTTTGAAGATTTCGACACCGTAATTTTCATCGGCGCGGGCATGTGCGGCTACGGGGCTGCGGCCTATTCTGTGGTGTCGCCGGGCTGCAAGGTGATTTTGTTCAACCCCCAAGCCACGCTTGATCCGCGCGTAACCGAATGGGACAACCGGTTCTCAACCATGCGGCGCACATCCTTTAGCGACCGTTACGGTTATGGTCCCGATATGATTGATGCGGCCGATCAGGTTTTCGTATTTTATGACCCCGAAGAAGAGCTGGACGCAATGCACGCCGCCCTGTTTACCCGCCGCCATGTCACAAAATTGCGCTGCCGCCATCTGGGGCATCACATTTTGCAAGATCTGATCCAGATGGATATCTTGCAACCTCTGCTAGAAACGGCCGGAGCGGGTGGCGATATTGCCAAAGAATTTCATCAACTGTTTCGACTGCGCAAAAATTATTCGCCATATTTGCGCCGCTTGCTGATGCAACTGCTGGACGCCGACCGTTATATTCTGGCCGCAATCCTGTGCCGTGATGTGACGGACCGGATGAAAGCACCACGGTTTCGCCGCCAACTTATTGAAATAGAAGAACGAATTGCAAAGGCAGGGCGTAAACTTCCCGATCGCAGGCATAATGCGC
>CAYYXZ010000182.1:1156-4427 GCA_964475715.1 uncultured Marinosulfonomonas sp.
AAAAGCCCGTTTGGTGATGATAATTTCGAGGTTATCGAAAGGTTTTAATCCGGCTGGCAGACCAAAACCGCTAAAAAATCACCGATCCATCAAATAAGCATGGCCTGTCACACAGATTTTGTGTAATCCGGCAGTATAATGACCGATCAAATCAGCCTTATCCGCCCCGATGACTGGCACTTGCACTTGCGCGACGGCGCAATGTTGGCCGCCGTTTTGCCCGAAACCACCCGCCATTTTGGCCGGGCCATTATCATGCCAAATCTGATGCCCCCTGTGGTCACCAGCGCCGATGCCGTTGCCTACAAAGAACGGATCATGGCGGTAATGCCCGAAGGCTCTGATTTTGTTCCGTTAATGACGCTTTATCTAACCGAAAACACCGATGCCGATGACGTGGCCGCGGCGCATGATTCTGGCGTGATCTCGGCCGTTAAACTGTATCCGGCGGGGGCCACGACAAATTCGGATTCCGGTGTGGCCAAGTTTGACAAAATCCGCGGAGTGCTGGAACGCATGGCCCAAATTGGTCTGCCGCTTTGTGTGCACGGCGAAGTCACCGACCACGATATCGACATATTCGACCGCGAGGCCGTATTTATCGACCGCGTGCTTGACCCGATTCGCAAAGCCAACCCGGATTTGCGCGTGATAATGGAGCATATCACCACTTCGGACGGGGTGGATTACGTCAAAAGCGCGCCTGAAAATCTGGCGGCAACCATCACGACGCATCACCTGATCATCAATCGCAACCACATTTTGGCCGGCGGCATAAAACCGCATTATTATTGCCTGCCCGTGGCCAAACGCGAAAGCCACCGCCAAGCCTTGCGCGCCGCGGCCACATCAGGGGACGCACGTTTTTTCCTTGGCACCGACAGCGCGCCCCACACAGATCCCAACAAAGAAAGCGCCTGTGGCTGCGCGGGCTGTTTCACCGCGACCAACACCATGTCCATTCTGGCCCATGTTTTTGAAGACGAAAACGCGCTGGCGCGGCTCGAAGGCTTCACATCCCTGCACGGTCCTGCATTTTACCGCCTTGAACCCAACAAAGACCGCATCAGTATTCGAAAAGGAAAAGTCGTGGAATACCCCAAAAAACTGATAACGTCTGAGGGTGAAGTCACCCTTTTTGATCCGGGCTTCCCGCTGCTATGGCAAGTCGAACCCTGAACAATAACACAACGAAAACACAACGAAAACAAGGCCTTTCATGATCCCTTCCAGTTTCCCAACCAAAGAAGAAATCGCCGCCTTAAGCGCAAAGATGCTGCTGGAAATCGGCGCGGTGCATTTTAATGCCAAGGATCCATTTACATTGGCCTCGGGTCTGCCCAGCCCGACCTACATTGATTGTCGCAAACTGATTAGCCACCCGCGTATCCGCTCGGTTTTAATGGATTTCATGGTGACAACTGTGATGCGCGACGCCGGTTTTGAAGCCTTTGACAATATTGCGGGCGGTGAAACGGCCGGCATCCCTTTTGCCGCTTTTGTGGCCGAACGCATGGCGCTGCCCATGAGCTATGTTCGCAAAAAACCCAAAGGCTACGGCAAAAATTCCCGAATCGAGGGCGATATGAGCAAGGGGCAGCGGGTTTTGCTGGTTGAAGATCTGACCACCGATGGCGGCTCAAAGCTGTCTTTTGTTGATGCGATTCGGCAAACCGGTGCAACCTGCGGCCATACGGCCGTGATTTTTTATTACGATATTTTCCCCGAAACCCGTAAAACCCTTGGAGATCACGGGATTACGCTACATCATTTATGCAGCTGGTGGGATGTATTGAAAGAGGCCAGGCAAAGTGCTGCCTTTGATGACGCCACTTTGGACGAAGTCGAAACCTTCCTGAACGCTCCGCGCAAGTGGCAGGATGCCCGCACAAAAGCTTAAAAAGCCGCGCATACCCGTCACGATTTCAGCAGATATATGCACGACAATGAACACAACCACCAGATCTAGTGCGCGCCTGTTATCCACAGAGATATACAGTTTGCTTCGCAGATCGGCTGCATGTATGTCTGCGTAGTGGTGAAAAACAGGTGGGTTATGAACGAAATTACACCGGTAAATTCCGGGCAAAACGAGGCAGGTGCAACAGACGTTCTGCCCCATAACGTCGAGGCTGAACAGCAGCTTTTGGGCGCGATTCTGACCAATAACGATCTTTATGACCGCATCGCGGCCATCGTCAATCCGCAGCATTTTTACGAGCCAGTGCATGCGCGAATTTTCGAGCTGGCTTCTAGCCGGATTGCCAAAAACAATCTGGCCTCGCCTGTGACGCTAAAGGCGTTCATGGCCGATGACGAAGGGCTAAAAGAGCTGGGCGGCCCGGCCTATCTGGTGCGCCTTGCCGGTGCGGCGATTTCCGGTTTTGCGGCGCGTGATTATGCCCAGATGATTTACGATCTGGCGATTCGGCGCAAATTAATCGAGCTGGGCCGCGAAATTTCCGACAAGGCCGCAACGGTTGATATTTCCTCCGAGCCAAAAGAGCAGATTGTTGAAGCCGAGCAGAAACTTTATGAGCTGGCCGAACAGGGTCAAACCGAAAGCGGGTTTCAATCATTTCTAAGCGCTGTAACGGGTGCCGTAAACGTGGCCAACGCCGCTTATGGGCGCGATGGCGGATTGGCCGGATTGTCCACGGGGCTGGTGGATATTGATAAAAAACTGGGGGGTTTGCACCGCTCGGATTTGCTGATTTTAGCCGGTCGCCCGTCGATGGGCAAAACCGCGCTGGCCACCAATATTGCCTTTAATATCGCCAAATCCTATCAAAAAGGCATCCGCCACGATGGCACCGAGGGGGCTGTGAATGGCGGGGTTGTCGGGTTTTACAGCCTCGAGATGTCGTCCGAGCAGCTGGCCGCGCGAATTTTATCGGAAGCCTCCGAAGTGCCAAGCGATCAGATCCGCCGTGGTGATATGACCGAGGAAGAATTTCGCCGCTTTGTGGATGCCGCCAAAGAACTTGAGGCCTGCCCGCTGTTTATTGACGACACGCCGGCCCTGCCAATTTCCCAGCTGGCCGCCCGCGCACGGCGCCTTAAACGGACCCACGGGTTGGACGTATTATTCGTCGATTACCTGCAACTGGTGCGCCCGGCCACCGCCAAAGACAGCCGCGTTAACGAAGTTTCCGAGATCACCCAGGGGCTGAAAGCCATCGCCAAAGAGTTGGAAATTCCGGTGGTCGCGCTCTCGCAGCTCTCGCGGCAGGTGGAAAACCGCGAGGATAAACGCCCGCAGCTGTCGGAT
>CAYYXZ010000183.1:0-4385 GCA_964475715.1 uncultured Marinosulfonomonas sp.
ATACGATAAAAACAGATCCGGCGACTAAAATCAGCAATGTGTAGGAAAAATAAATCAAGCGTTTGTTTTTTAACGCGTTCAACAAAACCACCGCAGGCAGCAGCAGAAAGACTGCGGTTAAGGCGCTGGGTAAAAACAGGGTCGATAATAAAACCACCGCCGCAATCACGCCCGCCTGCAACGCTTCCGAGCCAGAATCCGGCGCAATCATCCGCACCAGCTCCCATACCATGATGCCGCTGCAAATCGCGATAAGTGCCGTAAACCAGATGCCGCCGACCCAAACAGCCCCGGCCGCGATAACGGTCATCACAACCGCAGATATGGCGCGTGGTTTCAGGTCATGCCAACTGGCGCTCACGGCGCAGCGCCTCCGCACCGACGATCACGTTTGCCGTAGCCCGCCAGAATTTCGGCAAAAATTTCCGGTGTGAAATCGGGCCACAGGGTGTCAATAAATTCATATTCCGCATAGGCCGATTGCCAGAGCAGAAAATTGGAAATCCGGGCCTCGCCCGAGGTGCGAATCACCAGATCCGGGTCGGGCAACACGTGGGTATCCAGAAAACGCGGCAGGGTTTCTTCATCTATGTCCGCTGGCAAAAGCTTGCCATCGGCCACTTCCTGGGCCAGACGTTTGGTGGCGCGCGCCACTTCGTCACGGCTGCCGTAATTTAGCGCAATCGTCAAATGCACCAAATCATTTCCAGCGGTAATTTTCTCTAGCTCATCCATCAGGCGGACAAGTTTTTCATCCAGTTTAAGCCGGTCACCAATAAAACGCACTCGCACACCTTTTTGCAGCAAGGCTTTGGTTTCGCGTTTAATATAGCGGCGAAACAACAGCATCAGGCCGGCCACCTCGGTCTGTGTGCGTTTCCAGTTCTCAGTAGAAAAGGCAAAAATCGTGAGATATTTCACCCCGAGATCAGGGCAAGATTCCACAATTTCACGCACACGTTTGGCCCCGGCATGATGGCCAAAGAGGCGCGGTTTACCCCGCGATGTGGCCCAGCGACCATTGCCATCCATGATAATCGCGACATGGTCCGGCGATCTCGCCTGTTTATTTTCATCGGCCAAAATTTTGTCTTTCACAATTTAACATTTACCATTTTACACCTGCATAATCTCGGCTTGTTTATTTTCCAGCGCCCCGTCGATTGACTTGATGGTATTGTCCGTCAGCTCCTGCACCTCGTCATGCCAGATTTTATGGTCATCCTCGCCCATGCCATTGGCCTTGGCCTTTTTCAGCTGCTCCATCCCGTCACGCCGCACGTTGCGCACCGCAATGCGCGCAGATTCCGCATATTGCGCGGCCACTTTGGTCAGATCGCGGCGACGCTCCTCATTCAGTTCGGGGATCGGCAGCATAATAATCGTGCCGTTCAGCTGCGGATTAATTCCTAGCCCGCTGTCGCGAATCGCCTTTTCGACCGCCTGCACCATGGTTTTATCCCAGACATTGATCGTCACCATGCGCGATTCGGGCACATTTACGGTGCCAACCTGATTGATCGGCGTTTTCTGCCCATAAGCTGTGACCATAATCGGATCCAGCATCGAAGCCGCGGCCCGCCCCGTGCGCAGGCTGGCAAATTCGGTGCCAAGCGCCGATTTGGCGCCGCCCATGCGCCGTGCAAGATCATCAAGGTCAATTTCCAGATCGTCTGACATGCTCATCCCTCTTTTATAAACTGCATTTGCAGCATTTTGCCTAATATAGCGTTAACTATGCACCGTTGTATAGGTTCCTTCGCCGGCCAGAATGCCGCGAAATCCGCCCGGCTCATCCAGTGAAAACACGATGATCGGCAGGTTGTTATCACGCGCAAGCGCAATGGCGCTGGCATCCATCACCCCCAGATGTTTTTGCAGCACCTCGTCATAGGAAACCCGATCGTAGCGCACCGCATCGGCATATTTGACCGGATCTTTATCGTAAACCCCGTCCACCTTGGTGCCCTTGAAAATCGCCTCGCACGCCATTTCATTGGCCCGCAGCGTGGCGGCGGTATCGGTGGTGAAATAAGGGTTGCCGGTGCCGGCCGCAAAAATGCAAACCCGCTTTTTTTCCAGATGACGCACAGCGCGCCGGCGGATGTATGGCTCGCAAACCTGATCCATCGGGATGGCGCTGACCACACGGGTGAAAACACCGATGCCCTCAAGCGCCGATTGCATCGCCAGCGCATTCATCACCGTGGCCAGCATGCCCATATAATCGGCCGTGGTGCGCTCCATGCCCTGGGCCGAGCCTTGCAGGCCGCGAAAAATATTGCCGCCACCGATCACCATGCAAATTTCCGTGCCCAAATCATGCACCGATTTCACCTCGCGGGCGATGCGCTCGACCGTGGGCGGGTGCAGGCCATAATTCTGATCGCCCATCAAGGCCTCGCCTGAAATTTTCAGCATCACGCGCTTGAATGCGGGCTTTTCGGTGGCTGTTTTGGCGGCTGTCTGGCTGGTTTTTTCAACATCACTCATGGTAATCTGTCCCCGTTAAAACCTTGTGGCTTGCGTTTGGGCTAAAATGTCGCAAAACAGGGACGGGTTCAACAGACAAACAACATCAGGTGCCGTTTTGATCGATATAAATTCCATCCCCGCCGATAAACCGGTGCTGATCGCAGGCCCCACGGCCTCGGGTAAATCCGCGTTGGCGCTGCAAATTGCGCGCGCGCAGGGCGGTGTGATCATCAATGCCGATGCTTTGCAGGTGTTTGACGGCTGGCGCATTTTAACCGCGCGCCCCACCGCTCACGATCTGGCCCATGCCGATCATTTGCTTTATGGCCACGTCGGGTTTGATCAGGATTATTCGGTCGGAAAATGGCTGCGGCAGGTTTTGGCGATTTTGCACGATACCCCGGATCGGCCGATTATTGTTGGCGGCACGGGGCTTTATTTCAAGGCGCTGACCGAAGGTTTGGCCAACATCCCCGCCACCCCGCCTGAAATTCGCGCCCGCGCCGATCAGCTGTTGGACGATCAGGGGCTGGATGCGCTGCTGATCGGGCTGGACGCCGACACACTGGCCCGAATTGATTGCAAAAACCCCGTGCGGGTGCAGCGCGCGTGGGAAGTTGTGCAGGCCACCGGACGCACGTTGGCCGCATGGCAAGACGCCACGCCAGCCCCGGTTTTGCCGCTGGAATTTTGCACAGGCTTGGTGATGAATGTTGAGCGCGACTGGCTGAATGCGCGCATAATCAAGCGCTTTGATCTGATGCTAAAGGCCGGTGCGATTGACGAGGCGCGCAAAATGCAGCCGCACTGGAATCCGGCGCATCTGTCCGCCAAAGCCATTGGCGCGGCCCAGCTGATCGCCCATATTCGCGGTGAAATATCGCTGGAGCAGGCCGCAAATTCAGCCTGCATTGCCTCGCAACAATACGCCAAACGCCAACGCACCTGGTTTCGCGCCCGGATGAAAGGCTGGAAACCGCTGAAAATCACGTAACTTATCGGCCACGTTTCGCCGGATAATAAATTTAGCGCATTTTTTGTTTGGTAACCGGCGCTGGCTTGCGTAAGTTGATAAAAAACAGGGCAAAAGCCCAAACGTCGAGGCAGACATGACTGAAATTGAACCTAAACTTCCCGAAGTGCGGATGACTCCTATTCCGCGCCTTGCCCAAGGCGGGCGTTGGCGCGTCGAGGCCATGCGCAGCTACAGCTCTGATCTTTTGCTGTGGTTTACCTGCGGTCAGGGCCGCATCACCGTGGCGGGCACCACCCGTGGTTACGGTGCCCATAATGCGGTTTTTATTCCCTCGGGCGTGATGCACGGCTTTGAAGTTTCGAACAAAGTCTTTGGCACGGCGATATTTGTGCCCAAAGCTCTGGGCCTGCCATTTCCCGATACGCCGGTGCATTTGCGCATTCGCGATGCCACCCAACAAGGCGAAATAACCGCAATCCTGTCAAACATGGGCCGCGAGCTGAACAACAACCACCCCGAACACATCCGCGCAATCCATCATCACACCGGATTGCTGAGCGTTTGGCTAAAACGCCAGATGCTGGTGCATTTGCAAGACAGCGACGCACCCGATTCGGCCCAGCGTCTGAGCGCCCGGTTTAGCGAAATGATTGAGCAACAATACCGCAGCGGAAAATCCGTGAGCCAATATGCCGAAGATCTGGGGGTGACACCGACCCATCTTAGCCGGATTTGCAATCAGGCTTGCGGTCGGCCGGCCTCGGTGTTGCTGCATGACCGGCTGATTTTCGAGGCGCGCCGGCTGTTGCGCGAAACCAAAACACCCATTCAAAAGGTGGCCTCGGATTTGGGATTTAGCTCTCCGGCTTATTTTTCCAGAGCATTTCAACAACATACCGGACAAACGCCCTCCGCTTTCAGACGCTCGGGCTAG
>CAYYXZ010000184.1:0-4379 GCA_964475715.1 uncultured Marinosulfonomonas sp.
GCCGGGGTTTTGCTGAAAGATACGGCCGACGGCACCGTTTGGGAATTGGCCCCGGATTTTGATGCTGAAAAGCTAAAGGCGCTGTGAAATCTGCCTAATCGTTAACCCGCTCGGGGCGCAAAACCAGCCAGATCAGCGCCGCGCCGGCCAGCGTTAAAAACGGGATCATCGCGATGTTGACCGACTGCCAGCCGGCCTCGGCATTGCCGCCCGAGCAATTCATCAAAGCCCCCGATGTCAGCGACGCAAACGCCACCCCGCCAAACACCAGCATGTCATTCATGCCTTGCGCGCGGCCCTGCTCGGATGGCTCATAGGCTGCGGCCAGCATGGTGGTGGCGCCAATATAGCCGAAATTCCAGCCAACCCCCAACAGGATCAGCACGATGTAAAAACTCTCCAGCTCGACCCCGGTCATTGAATAGATTCCGGCCGCGCCCAAAATCGCCAAGCCCAGCGAAATAATCCGCACCGCCCCAAAGCGCACAATTAAATGTCCGGTGAAAAACGATGGCGCATACATCGCCAGCACATGGGCCGAAACGATATCGGCGGCATTTCCGATGTCATAACCACAGCCCACAACGGCCAGCGGGGTTGCTGTCATTACCAGCGTCATCAGCGCATAAGACACCATGCCGCAAATAATCGAAACCGCGATTGCCGGCGTTTTTAGCAGCTCCAGGCGCGTGCGGCCCGCTGGTGCGTTGGGGTGGATTTTGGCCGGCGGCGGCATGTCCAGAAACAAAAACATGCTGGAGCCGACAACATTAATTGCAATCGCCGCCAGATAGGCCCCCAAAAACGGGATCACAAAGCTGTCCATGGTCAATTTTATCAACTGAGGCCCGATGATGGCGGCCACCAAGCCTCCGGCCAAGACGTATGATATCGCTTTGGGCTGGAAATGTTTGGGCGAGGCATCGGCGGCGGCAAAGCGGTAAAATGCCTGAGCTGCGGCATAAATTCCGGTTAAAAATGACCCCAGCAGCAGCAGGTTAAAGGACTGGATGAAAATGCTGTAGGCGCTGATAATCGCCCCCAGACAGCCAAATGCGGCACCGGTAATAAAGCCGATCCTGCGCCCGTATTTTTGCATAAAACTGGCCAGCGGCGTGGCGGCCACCACATTGCCCAAAATAATCATCGTGATCGGCAAAGTGGCAAAACAAATATTGGAGGCAAGGCTAAGACCGGCCAAACCGCTAAGGGTGAAAAAGATCGGCATTTGCGCCCCCAGCAGGGCTTGGGCCATAACCAGAATGGTCACATTACGCTTGGCGATCGGGCTGAGAATATCGGTATCCATACGCATCCCTAGCGGGGAAATTGACCAAGGGGAAGGCGCAAAATGCTAACGCTACAGCGCCTCGATTAGATGCATGAACGAGCCACAGACGTTGTTTTTGATCAGGCCGAGGTTGCCCAAATCATTGCCCTCGGCGTCTTTGGCGGCAAATAACGGCACGCCTTTTGCCGATATTGTGCTGGCGTAATGAAATTCATGCGCGCCAAATTTTCCCTGAAACGGGCCGACAGAAGCGCGCAGATTTCGATAGCCCAGATGCAGTTTTCGGGTCGCAAACGAGGTCTGTAAATCCAGCAGTCCCAGCATTTTATGGCGAACCCCGTCGGCATCAATCAGGCTGTTTCCCAGCACCATATAACCGCCGCATTCGCCATAAACTTGCACGCCACGGGCGGCCGCTTTTTGCATGGAATTTCGAAATATTGTGGCACTGGCCAGCTGGCTTGCGTGCAATTCGGGGTAACCACCGGGCAAGAAAATAAAATCGGCATCCGGCGCGGGCTGATCGGCCAGAGGCGAGAAAAACTGCAAGCTGGCCCCGCCCTTTTGCCAATCGTCCAACAGGTGCGGATAGGCAAAGGCAAAGGCCGGATCGCGTGCAATCGCAATGCGCTGGGCCGGTGGCTTCGGTGGTAAAAACTTTGCCGATTGGGGCAGTGGCGCTGCAAGTTTCGTCAGTGCCTCAAGGTCAATATTGGCCTCGACGGCATCGGCTACACGGGTCAGATACGCCTCCAGATCAGGGTGCTCGCAAGCTTGCAACAGGCCCAAATGGCGCGACGGATGGCCAAGGCCGGATTGGCGAAACATCACGCCAAGCACCGCAATATTCAGCGGCGCAATCGCGCGTTTCAACATCCGGGCATGGCGCGCCGAGCCGACGTTGTTTAAAATCACGCCGCCAATTTGCACATCTTCATCAAAGCCGGCAAATCCGGCCAGCAGCGGTGCCACCGATTGCGCGGTTTTGGCCGCATCAATAATCAGCACCACGGGCAGCTTTAAAATGCGGGCCAGATCGGCGGTGGCGCCTTTGCCATCGGGGGGCGCACCATCAAACAAACCCATTGCGCCCTCGATCAAAAGCAGCCCGTCACCGGCGGCCAAAGAGCGGATGCGCGCAGGCGTCATCGCCCAGGCATCCAGATTGGGGCAGGGGCGGTTGCAAGCGGCCTCGTGAAAGCGCGGGTCAATATAATCGGGGCCGGATTTTGCCCCCCGCACGGCCGCGCCGCGCCGCGCCAAAGCATGCAAAATGCCCAGCGTGATCGTGGTTTTTCCGGCCCCTGATGCGGCTGCCGACAGGATTAGACCGTTGCCCATTTTGCGCGTCCTTGATTCGATTTCGCCCTTTATGCCCAATCTGGCGCGGCTGCAAAAGCTGTAAGGCTTGCCCAACCGCGCGCGCCGCGCCATAAACGCGGGGATGAATAAAATGACACCGCCAAAATTGCGCCGAGGCTGGACCACGGGTGCCTGTGCCACCGCCGCCGTCAAGGCGGCGCTCACGGCGCTGTGGGGGGCGGGATTTCCTGACGAGGTTTCGATCACTTTACCCAAAGGCGAAACGCCGGATTTCGAGCTTGTAAACCCGCGCCAAGGCAAGGGCTGGACGCAGGTCGGTATCATCAAGGATGCGGGCGACGATCCTGATGTGACGCATGGCTGCGAGGTGATCGCGCGGGTTTGTGCCAGTGCGGGCGGGGTGCGGTTTTTGGCGGGATCCGGCGTTGGGATTGTCACCAAACCGGGCTTGCCGATTGCCGTTGGAGAGCCTGCGATCAACCCCAAACCGCGTGAAATGATGCAGGCTGTGGTGGCTGAGCTGGCGGCAAAATTTGGCCAGTCGCCTGATGTGGAAATCTGCATTTCAATCAAGAACGGCGCCAAGCTGGCCGAGAAAACCTGGAACCCGCGTTTGGGGATCAAGGGCGGTTTATCGGTGCTGGGAACCACCGGAATTGTGCGCCCGTTTTCCTGTTCGGCCTGGATTGCCTCTATTCATCGCGGTGTCGATGTGGCGCGCGCCAGCGGCCAGACCCACGTTGCCGGCTGCACGGGTGCGACCAGCCAAACCACGGTGCAAACCCATTATAATTTGCCCGATCACGCCATGCTGGACATGGGCGATTTTGCCGGAGGATTGCTGAAATATCTGCGCCGTCATCCGGTGAAACGGCTAACAATCGGCGGCGGAATTGGCAAAATAACCAAGCTGGCCCAAGGCGCTGTTGATCTGCATTCAGGGCGCTCGCAGCTGGATTTTGCGGCCTTGGCCTCTGTGATGGGGGATTCGCGGCTAAACCACGTTAACACAGCGCTTGAAGCCTATGAAATCGCTGGCGAAAGCATGGCGAAATCAATTGCAAATCTGGCGCTTTTATCCGTCAGAAAACAGCTGCGGGATGCGGCGATTTTGGTGGATATTATCATCATCGACCGGGCCGGAAATATCATTGCAAAGGCGTCTGAATGAAACTGTTATTGCTTGCCGGAACCAGCGATGCGCGGAGCTTGGCCAAGCTTTTGGCCGATCAGGCCGAGATCCAAACCATCGCCTCGCTTGCCGGTGTCACCCGCGAGCCCCAAGATCTGGCCGTGCCGATGCGGATTGGCCGCTTTGGCGGGCGCGCGGCCTTTGTGCAATATTTGCGCGACGAAGGCTTTGACGCGGTGGTGGATGGCACACACCCGTTTGCCGCGCGCATCAGTCGGCGCTGTGCCCAAGTGGCCGCGCAAATGCAGCTGCCCCACCTTCAAATCCTGCGCCCGGCGTGGCAGGCGGGGGCTGGTGATAACTGGACTTTTGTCGACAATGAAAGGGATGCCGCGAGGCATATTGCGCCTGGCTCTACGGTTTTGCTGGCCACCGGTCGCCAGACTTTGCACTGTTTTGACAACATGCAGGGACGGTATTTGATTTGCCGCCAGATTACGCGCTCAAGCGGTGATTTCCCGCATGAAAGTGGCGAATATTTAATTGGCCACCCGCCATTTTCGGTGGCCGAAGAAATTGCGCTGTTCAAGGCCCGCGCGATTGACTGGCTGGTGGTGAAAAACGCCGGCGGAA
>CAYYXZ010000185.1:0-1260 GCA_964475715.1 uncultured Marinosulfonomonas sp.
GGGTTGGGCCTAAAGGCTGAAATCAACCTTTATTCGGCCTTTGATCGCAAGAATTATTTCTACCCTGATTTGCCCCAAGGCTATCAGATTTCACAGCTTTACCACCCGATTGTCGGCGAAGGCGAAGTGCTGGTTGAAATGAGTGAAGGCGTGGCCCGTCTGGTGCGGATTGAGCGTATTCATCTGGAGCAGGACGCCGGCAAATCCATCCACGATATGGATCCGAATATGTCATTTGTCGATCTGAACCGCACCGGCGTTGCCTTGATGGAAATCGTCTCGCGCCCCGACATTCGCGGGCCGGAAGAAGCGGCGGCTTATGTTGCCAAAATCCGCCAGATTTTGCGCTATCTGGGCACCTGTGACGGCAACATGCAAAACGGAAATCTGCGGGCGGATGTGAATGTTTCGGTTTGTCGTGCCGGCGCCTACGAGCGCTATCGTGAAACGGGCGATTTTGATCATCTGGGCACGCGTTGCGAAATTAAAAATATGAACTCGATGCGCTTCATGCAGGCCGCGATTGATTATGAGGCCAAGCGCCAGATTGCGATTTTGGAAGATGGCGGCAAAATCCATCAGGAAACCCGGCTTTATGATCCCGATAAAAACGAGACCCGCTCGATGCGATCCAAAGAAGAAGCCCATGATTACAGATACTTCCCTTGCCCCGATCTGCTGCCACTGACGATTAAACAGGACTGGGTTGATAATATTGCAGCCAGTTTGCCCGAGCTGCCAGACGCCAAAAAACTGCGTTTTATGACCGATTTCGGCCTGTCGGATTATGACGCCTCGGTGCTGACGGCCGATGTTTCCAGTGCGGCCTATTTCGAGGAAGTTGCGCAAAACGGCAACGGAAAACTGGCCGCCAACTGGGTGATAAACGAGCTGTTCGGCCGTCTGAAAAAGGATGATAAAACCATCAAAAACAGCCCGGTTTCAGCGGCGCAATTATCCGGCATTATCGCGCTGATCGCGGGCGATGAAATCAGCGGTAAAATCGCCAAGGATCTGTTTGAAATCGTCTATACCGAAGGCGGCGATCCGGCCCAAATCGTTGAAAGCCGCGGCATGAAACAGGTTACGGATACGGGCGCGATTGAAACCGCTGTCGACGCAATTATGGCGGCCAATCCGGCGCAGGTTGAAAAGGCCAAGGCCAACCCGAAACTGGCGGGCTGGTTTGTCGGCCAAGTGATGAAAGCCACCGGCGGCAAAGCCAATCCAAAAGCGGTAAACCAGATTGTGGCGGCCAAA
>CAYYXZ010000185.1:1360-4364 GCA_964475715.1 uncultured Marinosulfonomonas sp.
CAACCGCCATCATCCCCATATTGCTGCGAACTTCCTGCGCATTGGTGCCCAGATGCGGCAACAACACCACATTTTCCAGCGCCCGCAAAGCATCGGGAACCTGCGGTTCATGGGCGTAAACATCCAGCCCCGCGCCGGCGATTTTTCCATTTGTTAACGCCGCAATCAAGGCCGCCTCATCAATCACATCGCCGCGCGAAATATTCACCAGATGGGCGTGTTTTTGCATCAGGCCCAGCGCATCGGCATTGATCAGATGATGCGTTTGCGCGCCACCGGGCACCGCAATCACCACAATATCGGCGTGGCTCATCACCGCATCCAATGTTGCCAACTGACGGGAAGGCACGCCAAAATCCGCCACTTTCGAACGATTATGAAACACCACATCCATACCAAACCCGTGATGGCAGCGCCGCGCAATCGCCTTGCCGATGCGGCCCATGCCGATGATCCCCACAGTCTTGCCGCCAATATGCATCCCCAACATTTGCACCGGATGCCAACCCTGCCATTGACCGCTGCGCACCAGCCGCTCGCCTTCGCCCGCGCGCCGTGCCGACATCAAAATCAGCGTCATGGCAATATCGGCTGTGGCATCAGTGACAGCACCCGGCGTGTTGGTCACGACAATGGCCTTGGCCTTTGCGCTCGCAACATCAATGTGATTATAGCCAACCCCGAAATTGGCCAGTATTTTGCAGCGGGGCGTTGTGGCTTGGCCAATCGCTTGGCCCGAAAAATCATCGCCCAACGTGGGCAGCACCGCATCATAGGACAGCAGCGCATTTGTGGCTTCGCTCTGACTCATCGGCCGGTCCTCAGAGCGCAAATGCAGGTCATATTCTTGCGCCAAAACGGCCATCACATCATCGGGTAAACGGCGCGAAACCAAAAGCGTTTTCATCAATGCACCTTGGCGCCCAGCGGCACATTGCGCTCCGGCGTTAGCAACACAACCGCACCGTTTTCATCGGCCACCCCAAGCACCAGAACCTCGGACATAAATTTGCCAATCTGGCGGGGCGGAAAATTAACCACAGCTATGATGCGCTTGCCAATCAAGGCTTCGGGCGTGTAATGATCGGCAATCTGGGCCGCGCTTTTCTTTTCGCCCAGCTTAGCGCCAAAATCCAGCCACAGCTTGATCGAGGGCTTGCGCGCCTCTGGATAATTTTGCGCCCGAATGACCTTGCCAACCCGAATATCCACGGCCAGAAATTCATCAAAGGTTAAATTTTGGCTCATTTTGAAAGCTGCCTTGATCTGTCCGCCGCCGCCTTTACCGCCCGCTCCAACAGTGGGCCAAACCCTGTTTGATCATCCATCAACACCTCTAATGCCGCCGCTGTCGTGCCTTTGGGGCTGGTCACATTCAGCCGTAATTGCCCCGGATCCTGCTCAGATATTTCCGCCAATTGCCCGGCCCCGCCAACGGTGGCCTTGGCCAGTTTCATCGCCATCTTGGCAGGCAAACCCTGCGCCACACCAGCCGCCGCCAGCGCTTCAACCAGATGGAAAACATAGGCCGGACCCGAGCCGGAAACAGCCGTAACCGCATCCATCTGCGCCTCGTGATCCAGCCGCACGGTCTGACCAACGGCTTGCAGCAGGCTTTCGGCCAAATCCAGCTGCGCCGCATCGGTTTTTGCGTTTCCAATCAAGGCCGTAATGGCGCGCGACACAGCCGCCGGCGTGTTTGGCATGGCGCGCACAATCGGGCTGTCGGCGCCCAAAACGGCCTCGAATGCTGCAATCGGCGTGCCCGCCGCCACGCTGATAAACAAGGTCTGGCCACCGCCCATGGATTGCAAAGCCGGCAGCGCCGCGCCCATCATTTGTGGCTTAACGGCAATCAGCGCAATCGCGGGCGCCGCGGGCAAAGCAACATTCAGGTGCAGACCATCCGCCACCAACCCCGACACCCAATTCGATGGGTTCGGATCAATCACCCAAACCGCAGCGGGCAGCAAACCTTGGGCCAGCCAGCCCTGCAACATGGCCGAACCCATTTTGCCGCAGCCCAGCATCACCAGACCGCGTTCTTTAACCTCGTTCATATTCATGGTTTTTCCTAAAATCAGGCGTGCCCGTAGGCCTCGGCAATTGCAACCTGCATGGCCTGCTCGACCGGCTGATCGCCCCAAACCACCAGTTGAAAGGCCGGATAATAACGCTCGGCCGATTTTATCGCGACGTCAATCAGGGTGGAAATCTGCTCGGGGCTTGCCACTTGGCCGCCCGACAACACCAATCCATAGCGATAAACCATCAATCTCTGCTCGCGCCAATAGGTGAAAGCCCCCGACCAACAACGATCATTTACCGCATTCAAGGCCTCGTAAAGCTGCGGCAATTTCTCGTCCGGCGGCTCCATTTCAAAGGTGCAAATCAGACGCAGGGTTTCATCCTGCGCCGACCATGCCAGCGTGATTGAATAAGACCGCCACTGGGCCTCAACCGCCATGGCGATCTGGTCATCGGCCACGCGTTCAAACTCCCAGGCATGATGCTGGGCCAGTGTTTCGACGATATCAATCGGATGCGCGTCTTCTGCATCCATAAACTGTTCTGATAATGACATGCCAAACCCCTACTGCTTGTGACCCGGATGCGAATGGCAGCGCAATTCCTAGGTCTCGATACTATAACGAGTGGATGTTACCGCCCGTCCTCACTATATATGGTGGTCTATGATCGCTAACCTGTAAAGAAGTTTCTTCAGGTTATCCCCAGCTTATTTCTCCAACCCTTATCTGAGCGCACCAAACAGGAGCTGGAAACTGCAAGAAAACGCGGTGTAAAGTTCGGGCAGAAGCGCCGTCAAGTTGACAGCACCAGAAATACGACCAGTCCGTATTAATTGGCCTCCGAAACTTTGACCGACTCACATTGAACCTCCCCGAGTTTACCGGGGAGGTTCAACATGCCCATATCCGCATCGTTGTATAAAGGTGCGAACAACGAGGGTAGGCATCACATATCACAGCTTAAGCGCGTTCGG
>CAYYXZ010000186.1:0-4358 GCA_964475715.1 uncultured Marinosulfonomonas sp.
CCAAGCCCCATAAAGGCCGCGAACCCTTTATAACACGAGAAAAAAATGGCCGACGTAACCGCGATGCTTGATACTGCCTTCTGGATGACCTCGGGATTTATCATCCTGCTACTAATGCTTTCGGCCTTCTTTTCCGGCTCTGAAACCGCCCTGACGGCCGCATCGCGCGGCAAATTGCGAACTCAGGCCGATAAAGGCAGCAAAGGTGCCAAGGCAGCACTGGATGTTACCGAAGATACCGAGCGGTTGATCGGGGCCGTGTTGCTGGGCAATAATTTGGTTAATATTCTGGCCGCCGCCTTGGCCACGGCCATGTTCACCCGCCTGTTTGGCGAAAGCGGCGTGGCGCTGGCGACTTTGGTGATGACCCTGCTGGTGCTGGTTTTTGCCGAAGTTCTGCCCAAAACCTACGCCATCACCAACCCCGAATCGGCCGCGGCCCGCGTTTCGCCGATTATCCGGGTTATTGTCACGGTTTTTTCACCGATCGTGGCCGCGATCCGTTGGTTTGTGCGTCTGGTGTTGCGCGGATTTGGCGTCAAGGTCGATGCCGATTACCAAATGCTGGCGGTGCGCGAGGAAATCGCCGGTGCCATTTCGCTGGGCCATTCCGAGGGTATTGTCAAAAAAGAAGACCGCGACCGGATTTTAGGCGCGCTTGATCTGAATGCGCGCACGGTCGAGGAAATCATGCTGCATCGCTCCAAGATCGAGATGATCGATTTAGGCAATAAACCGCGCGAGGTTCTGGCCCAGTGTCTGGCCTCGTCGCACACCCGTTTGCCACTGTTTCGCGGCGATCCAGAAAATATTGTCGGGGTCGTCCACGCCAAGGATTTGCTGCGCGCAATTTATGCTTTAATGCGCAAAGATGATGTGTCACTGGATGATCTGAAGGGCTTCAAAGTGATGGATGTGGCGAAAAAGCCTTATTTTGTGCCCGAAACCACCACGTTGGATGACCAGATGCGCCAGTTTTTGCACCGGCATGCCCATTTTGCTTTGGTGGTTGATGAATACGGAGCCTTGCAAGGTTTGATCACGCTCGAGGATATTCTAGAGGAAATTGTGGGTGAAATCACCGATGAATTTGACAAGGATGACGAGCCGGGGATTGGCAAAACCGACGATGGCCAATTTGTGGTCGAGGGTGCCATGACGATCCGTGATTTAAACCGCTCGATGGACTGGAACCTGCCTGATGAGGAGGCTGTGACGGTGGCCGGTCTGGTGATTCACGAGGCCCAGATGATACCCGCCGCCGGGCAGGTATTTTCTTATCACGGCTTTCATTTCGAGGTTTTGGAGCGTCAAGCCAACCGGATTATGAAGCTGAAAATCAGACCGCTTTAAGGGGGGGATTTATGGGCTGGAACCTACGGCCGCAAAAACTGCCGTAATTTTCAAAGCCCTTTCAGCACCGCCGAAACCGGCCCGATTGCCACACTTGCCGCGCGATCTTCCAATGCCCATTGCACCACGGCCTCAATGGTTTGGGGCCGCGTCTGGCCCAGCATAATCACATGCCCCTCTTGTTTGGCCCGAAACGCCGCACGGTCCAGATAGCGCCGGATAACAGGCCCGTTTTCGTCGTTCTGATCCAGTTGACGAAAAATCAGGGCCGCCGGAACGCCTTCGCGGGTTGCAGCCTTTTGCGCCGTGTTCAAGCCTTTGGATGGCGTCACCAGACCAAAGCCGCCCGCGGCCAAAATTACGCCCATATGGCGGGCCGTTGAAGGCCCGCGCAAAAACCCGTTTGCACCCAGATCCAGCACCGCAACAGCCTCGGGCACCGCGCGGCTGTAAGCTTGGAATGCGATCTCGATATCACTTGGATCCGCCCCCAGCGGCAGATTGGTCAGCATCAAAACCTCAAAACCGGCCTTGCGATACCTTGCCGCCACATCGGTTGCATCTTGGCGAACCGCATCAATCGCAAAACTGATCGAAACCGGCAAATTGGCCAAAGCAGCATCGGAAATCGGAGCGTCCGGATCATCAATCAAAATAATAGCCATGATCGGCAAGGCATGGGGGTTTTCAAATTCGGCGCTGTAAGTTGCAAGCGCGCCCAAATCACTGGCGGGCATTTCTGTTTGCGCCTCGGCATCCAGCGCAAAACCAATTCTGGGCAAGCGACCCGTTTCAATTTGCGGGGCCATATTTGTGATGCCCAGCACAGGTTTGCGAATCGAATCTACCGGCTCCTGCGGCGCAGGCTCTGGGGCAGGCTCTGGTTCTGGCATTTGTTCTGGTTCTGATATTTTCTCTGCGATTTCCGCTTCGGTTTCGACAGGTGGCAGGCTCACTTGCGAATCTTGTGCAGAAAAATCCGCAGGCAAAACATCATCGATTTCAGGCGCTTTTGCTTCCTCAGGCACATCCGTTGGCACGGCATCCTCTTGTAAAATCTCGGACTTTTGCGCAATCGTTTCTTTATAAGTGTCGCTAAACAAAACCGACACCCCAACCACAACCACACCGCTCACCAGCGTGCCCCAAACCAGACCTGAAATAAAACCACCTGCCACTGAAATTGCTCCGCCTTCGTTGCTGATACCCGCGTCTGTTGCGCAAAGCTCTTGACCTGCTGACGCCTTCGGGGGATGTATAACCGGATTTTTTCGCGTAATCACCCCAAAATTGCGCCCAAAACCAACGAAAGCGAAAATATGCTGCTTCTGATTGATAATTATGACAGTTTTACCTACAATCTGGTGCATTATCTGGGTGAATTGGGCGCGAAAGTGGTGGTTAAACGCAATGACGCGCTTGCGGTGGATGAGGCAATGGCGATGCAGCCCGAAGCCATTTTGCTCTCGCCCGGTCCGTGTGATCCTGCGCAGGCCGGAATTTGTCTTGAACTGACCCGGGCCGCCGCCAAAGCCCGGCTGCCGTTGATGGGCGTTTGTCTGGGGCATCAGGCAATCGGCGAAATGTTTGGTGCCAAGGTGGTGCGTTGTGATGAAATCGTGCATGGTAAAATGGGGGCGATAAACCATGATGGCAGCGGTGTTTTTGCCGGTTTGCCTTCGCCATTTTCCGCCACGCGCTATCATTCGCTGATCGTTGATCGGGCCAGCCTGCCCGATTGTTTAGTGGCAAACGCCGAGCTTGCCGATGGCACTATTATGGGCCTGCGCCACCGCGAATTACCGATCCACGGGGTGCAGTTTCATCCTGAATCGATTGCCTCGGAGCATGGCCATAAATTGCTGCAAAATTTCCTGAACATTGCCAACATAAAGGTGCCCGCATGAGTGACGCGCTAAAGCCTCTGATTGATGCGGCCGCAACTGGTCCGCTAAGCCGTGATCAGGCCAAAACTGCCTTTGAAATCCTGTTCAACGGCGAGGCCACGCCCAGCCAAATTGGCGGCCTGCTGATGGCGCTGCGCACCCGGGGTGAAACCGTGCAGGAATACGCCGCGGCGGCCGCCGTGATGCGCGCCAAATGCAAATCCGTGCAGGCCCCCGACGGCGCAATGGACATCGTTGGCACTGGGGGCGATGGCAAAGGCACCTTGAACATTTCCACCGCCACCGCCTTTGTTGTGGCGGGTGCCGGAGTGACCGTGGCCAAACATGGCAACCGAAATCTGTCGTCGAAATCCGGCGCGGCCGATGCGTTGGGTGAAATGGGGGTTAACGTGATGGTCGGCCCGCAAGTTGTTGAAAAAGCAATAAATAATATTGGAATTGGGTTTATGATGGCCCCGATGCACCACCCTGCCATTGCGCATGTGATGCCCGCCAGAACCGAGCTGGGATGCCGCACGATTTTCAACATCCTTGGCCCTTTAACCAATCCGGCAGGGGTGAAACGCCAGCTGACCGGCGCATTTTCGCGTGATTTAATCCGGCCGATGGCCGAAACATTGGCCGCACTCGGATCAGAGGCGGCTTGGCTGGTGCATGGCTCGGACGGCACTGACGAGCTGTCTATCGCCGGCGTCAGCTGGGTTGCAGCACTTGCCGATAACAAGGTCACTGAATTTGAAATAAACCCCGAAGACGCCGGCTTGCCGGTGCATCCGTTTGAAGACATTCTTGGCGGCACACCGGCTGAAAATGCGGTTGCTTTTCGCGCGCTTCTGGAGGGTGAAAAAACCGCCTATCGTGACGCGGTTTTGCTAAATTCCGCCGCCGCTCTGCTGGTGGCTGGCAAGGTGGAAAACCTGCAAGACGGGGCCGAAATGGCGGCCATCAGCATCGACAGCGGAGCGGCGAAACAAAAGATCCGGCTGCTGGCAGAATTAACCACAAAAACCTGATATTAGCCTTGCGAAACCCCGGCCTGCGCAAATGTGGACATGCCACTGTGACAGGCCAACGCGCCCTTTAACACCCCGATTGCAA
>CAYYXZ010000187.1:0-4333 GCA_964475715.1 uncultured Marinosulfonomonas sp.
TGACCCAACGCGAATGATCCACTGCCAGACAGGCTGTGCATCATCGCATCCATCGTGTTGCCCACGCCTAAAAATTTCAAATCCATATCGCCAATTGTAATCAAACGCTCGTATTCGGCCAAATCCTGTAGCAAGGGCTGCATTGAAATGCCTCTGGCCACCAGATCGCCGCCCACAGAAAACCCGCCGCGCCCGTTGATAACGAACTGACCGTCAATTGTGCCGCCGTATGTTTTTATTTGGCTCAATGTAAAAACCGCCCGCGAACGCTCAAGCGCAACTTTTACATTCACATCGCCCAACTTGACTGTGCCCAGATCAACCGATTTCGCCACCAGCGTCACATCGGCATCCACCAAAGACAATGCGCTGACATCAATCAGATCTTTGGGCCAGCCCGGTGCCGTTTCGATGTTTTGGCCAGCATCATCCACGCTTGCCGCAAGGGTGGAAAAATCCAGCGCCCCTGCCGTAATCCGGGCATTTAACATTGGGCGTGCATCGCCCGGAAGTAAATCCGCATCACCGGAAAATACGTTATGATCCAGCTTAATAACGCCAGCGCGCAAATGCGCCGATCCTTGAGCGGTATAGGTGATCTTGCCTGTAACCGATGCCGTGCGGCCCATGCCTTTGGGCAAATCGGGTGCCTCGGTTCCCAGCGCGGCAAACAGCGCGGCTATATCTGCCAGATCCGCGTTCAAATCACCATCGACCGCCAGCGGTGAAATGCCGGCCTTGCCACTAAATTTCACTGTGCTGCCGCCGGCTTTGAACGTGGCCGACAGCCCGCTAATTCCGCCGTTTATCATCTTGCCAAACTGCGCGACCTCGGTGCGCAATGAAACCGGTTGCCCGTTCATGCGCGCCGATAATGAAAGATCGCCGCGTCCGAAAAACTCGGGCAGGCGTAAATCAGCATCCATCTGGCTTAGAACATATTTGCCGCCCGATGCGTGATCAACATAGCTAAGCGTGCCGTTTTCTATTATGGCCCGCCCCAGTGAAAAAGCCGGCACCCCCGTTGCTTGCCCTGCTGCTTGCCCGGTTGGCCCCGACCCGCTTACAGGTTGGGCCATATCCCAATTGGCACGCCCGTCTTTGGCCACTTCCAGCAGGATTTCAGGCGCGATTACCTCGATTTTTTTGATTTTCACATCGCCGCCAAACAGCGCCATCAAATCCACACCAATGCTCAAACCCTGGGCCTGAACCATCGGCCCCGATTCGGACCACGGCGCATTGGCGATGGTTAACGGCCCCGTGCGCACCCCCAGCAAAGGATAAATCGTGGTCCTCACATCGCCACTAATGCTCATCGCGCGCCCGGTTGCGGTTTCAAACTGATCCTCTGCAAACCGCGCAATTTTATCGCCCGGGATGAACAGCAACGCTGCAAGCGTCACCAAAACCAGCACAACAAGGACAATAACAGACCGAATAATAAAGCGCATAACCACTCTCCTGCGATAAAACCAATGCTTTATTTTAACATCTAAGACGTTTTGGCGCAGGCTCAAGCCTTATCTGGCGTGATCCTTGATATGGGTCAGTTGATGCATGATGCGCTTTTTAACCGGACCCAGAAAACTGCCCGCCCGCAATGCCGCACTGCGCAAAACGCGCCCGGGCACCGAATTGTCGGTGTAAAGTTTCACCAGCGCATTCGTGCCGTGATAAAGCGGCAGAACCGCGCGGCGATGGGCGGTTTCATAGCGCAGCAAACCGGCATCGGCGCCAATGTCTTTCATGTTGTGCGCGGCCTCTTTAATCTGGTCGGCCAACAGTTTGGCACCGCTAAGGCCCAGATTATAACCATGCGCCGTAACCGGATGCATCCCCACCGCCGCATCCCCCACCAAGGCAAAGCGGGTGGCGACAAAATGCTTGGCCAACACACCAACCAGCGGATAGGGAAAGCGTTTGCTGACAAGCGTCATTTTACCCAGTTTTCCGCCAAAACGCTGTTCGATATCGGCGGCGAATTCATCTGCGGCCATCTCCATTGCACCATCCGATTTGGTTGATGGCAGCGTCACCACAACGGATGATTTATTGTCATACATCGGCAAAATTGCCAGCGTTTGATCATAATGAAAACATTCAAACGCGGTGTTATTATGGGGCAATTCATGCTCCATTTCACAAACAATCACCACGCGGCCAAAATCAAGGCTGCTGGCCGCAATGCCCATTTTGCGCCGCGTGCCGGAAAACCGGCTATCGGCCGCCACAACCAGCGCGCATTCCAACGTGGTGCCATTGGCCAGACCGACTGTGCCTTTGGTGATGTCCGTTGTGACCGAAGTCACCTCGTTTTCACACATCAAGCTGACGTTGGGCAAATCCTTGACTTCTTTATAGGCGGCCTGACGGATCAAATGGTTTGGAACGATTTTACCCAAATATTTCGCCCCGCTGCCCAGACTGTCAAAATGCAGGGCAAAACTGGATTTCCCGTCGATCACCTTGGCATCACGAATAGTGCCGATCTGGTTCTCGGGAATATGCTGCCACATCCCCAAATCATGCATCAGTTTTTCCGAAGTATGCGTCAGCGCAATATCACGGCCATCTTCCGGCGGATCGGCCAAAACGGCCTCGCTTAGCATTTCGACAATGGCAATCTGCTGACCACTGTCCGCCAAAATACGCGCAAGGCTAAGGCCCGCGGGGCCGGCACCAATGATAACAATGTCAAATTGGCGCGTATCGGCCATGAGGCAATCCCTTTTTAAACCATGCGTAAATCTGCCAGAAACAAAGCGGACCTTGATTGATATATATCAAAACTGGCGCTGTATTTCCAGCGATTTTCGGCTTTTCTATTCTTTCCAGCCACCGACAGATTTCACTTCCAGAAAATCATCCAGCCCCCAGACACCGCCTTCGCGGCCCGACCCGGACTGTTTATAGCCACCAAACGGCGACCCGGCCCCGCGCGAGGCTCCGTTGATTTCAACCATCCCCGAGCGCAAAATACGACTGGCGCGTCTGGCCTTGGCGGGGTCGGTGGTTTGAACATAATTGGTCAGCCCGTAAACCGTGTCATTGGCCATGGCCAGCGCTTCGTCTTCGGTGTCAAACGGGATAATGGACAGCACAGGGCCAAATATTTCCTGCCGTGCAATCGCCATATTATTTGTGACATCGGCAAACACCGTCGGGCGCACGAAATAGCCGCGGTTCATACCGTCAGGCCGGCCCAAACCACCGGCAACAAGACGGGCACCCTCGTCAATCCCAACCTGTATCAGGTCCTGAATTTTGTCATATTGCAATTGCGAAACCACGGGGCCAATATGATCGCCCTCTTTATCGGCAGGGCCTGTTTTGGTAGCATTTGCAACCTCGGCCGCTGTTTTCACCGCCGCATCGTAAACCGAGCGCTCAACCATCATTCGGGTTGGCGCATTGCAGGACTGGCCCGAATTTTGCATGCAATGATTCACCCCGCGCTTTACGGCATTTTCATCGGCATCGGCAAAAATAATATTGGCTCCCTTGCCGCCCAGCTCCAGCGATACACGCTTAACCGTGTCGGCCGCGGCTTTGGTAATCAGCACGCCGGCGCGGGTGGATCCGGTGAAAGAAACCATATCGACATCCGGATGCACCGACAGCTGCGTGCCGACACCGGTGCCATCGCCGTTAACCATGTTGTAAACACCATCGGGAAAACCGGCAGCATCAACAATTTCGCTAAAAACAATCGACGAAAGCGGCGCGATTTCTGATGGCTTCAACACCATTGTGCAACCGGCAGCCATGGCGGGGATGCATTTCAGGGTGACTTGGTTCATCGGCCAATTCCACGGGGTGATCATGGCGCAAACACCGATCGGCTCCATCAAAATGCGGTCATCAGGCGCGTGATCACCCAACATGCGGTCAAATTTGAAATCCTTAAATGCCGTGATGAAATTGGCGATATGATAACTGCCCGCCCCGACTTGCAAGGTTTTGGCCAGATCAATCGGTGCGCCCATTTCCAATGACATAGCATAGGCCAGATCATCGCTGCGTTTGTTATATTCTTCCAACAACTTCTTAATCAGGCCCAGCTTTTCGGCCTGTGGCACCGCAGCCCAAGCCGAAAAAGCAGCCTTTGCAGCCGCAACCGCAGCATCCGTATCCGTCTGGGAGCCAAGCGAAATTGTGGCGCAGACCTCCTCATTGGACGGGTTGATAACATCAAAGTCATTGGCAGCAGATGGGTTAACCCACCGGCCATTAATATAAAACTGACGATTGTTGGACATGCGAGCCTCCTATAAAATGAATCACTTGTAGACTGCCATCAAGTGGCGCCCATTTCAAGCCTTCTTCCGTA
>CAYYXZ010000188.1:0-1527 GCA_964475715.1 uncultured Marinosulfonomonas sp.
AACATCACCGAATACGGTGCGTTTGTTGATCTGGGCGGTGTTGACGGGCTGCTTCACGTTACCGATATGGCTTGGCGTCGGGTTAACCACCCATCCGAAATCCTGACAATTGGTGAGACCATCAAGGTTCAGGTGATCAAAATCAACAAAGAAACCCACCGCATCAGCCTTGGCATGAAACAGCTGCAGGATGATCCTTGGACCTTGGTTGAAGGCAAATACGCGCTGGAAACAACGCATACGGGCCGCGTCACCAACATCACGGATTACGGCGCATTTGTCGAGCTGGAGCCGGGCGTTGAAGGCCTCGTTCATGTTTCGGAAATGTCCTGGACCAAGAAAAACGTGCATCCTGGCAAAATCGTTTCGACCAGCCAAGAAGTCGAAGTTATGGTTCTGGAAATCGACAGCACCAAACGCCGCGTGTCTTTGGGTCTAAAACAGACCATGCGCAACCCGTGGGAAGTGTTTGCAGAAACCCACCCCGCCGGCACCGAAGTTGAAGGCGAAGTCAAAAACATCACCGAATTCGGTCTGTTTATCGGTCTGGACGGCGACATCGACGGCATGGTCCATTTGTCAGATCTGACATGGGAAGGCCGTGGCGAAGATGTGATCGGCGATTATCACAAAAACGATGTGGTCAAGGCTGTTGTCACCGAAGTTGACATTGAAAAAGAGCGCATCTCACTGTCTGTCAAGGCATTGGGCGGTGATCCTTTTGAAGGCGCAACCGATGGCGTTAAACGCGGATCGATCATCACTGTCGAGGTCACCTCCATTGAGGACGGTGGCGTTGAGGTGACTTATGAGGGCATGAAATCCTTCATTCGCCGCTCGGATCTGTCGCGTGATCGCGCCGAGCAACGCCCCGAGCGTTTCGGTGTCGGTGACAAAATCGACGTTCGCGTAACCAACATCGACGCCAAAACCCGCCGCTTGGGTCTGTCGATCAAGGCACGCGAAATTGCCGAAGAAAAAGAAGCTGTTGCACAATACGGATCGTCAGATTCCGGTGCCTCATTGGGTGATATTCTGGGTGCGGCCCTAAAAGCCGACGACAAGTAATCACAGCTTTTTCCAACAAAATTTTAGCGGCCCTGTGAATTTCAGGGCCGCTTTTTTTGCGAATCATTACAGTTCAAAAACGGCTGGAAATATAGAATAAGTGCGTCTGATTTTCGCCGATCCGGCATTTCCAGCCGGGGTGCGGCATAATATCGCTCTAAATCAGCGTGCTAGCGCGAAACTTTCTTACAATTTCTATGGCAATTACTTTCTAAATCATGAATATTTGCATATAATAACCGCAAATAGATGCGCCATAGCTGCCAATATTGCTACCGGTGCATTCTTATTTTAAGGTCGCGTTTTTAAAGGGGATTAAAAGATGATCAGGTCAGAGCTGGTTCAGAAAATTGCGGATGATAACCCACATCTTTATCAACACGATGTCGAGCGCATCGTCGACACGGTCTTTGAGGAAATCATCGGTGCCATGGAAAATGGTGATCGGGTCGAGCTGCG
>CAYYXZ010000188.1:1627-4329 GCA_964475715.1 uncultured Marinosulfonomonas sp.
ATCTGGGAATGGCTACGCGAGCATAAACTGCGCGCCGAGGCCGCCCGCACAAGGCGCGATGTCAGGGATTTAGAGCGCGAAGTGGTGCGCCTAAAAGGCGGCAAACCCGACGAAAAAGATGACATTCTGGCCCTGCTTGAGAAAACCGGCTAAAGGCGCTAAACCCAGCCCATGGCTGATATCAAAGTTAAAATATGTGGGCTAAGTGATGCGCGTCATGTCAATGCGGCTGTGGCAGCCGGTGCGACCTATCTGGGTTTTGTTTTCTTTGCCAAATCTCCGCGCAATGTCAGCATCGATCAGGCCCGTGCATTGGCCAAAAACCTGCCCGCCGACATTACCAAAGTGGCGCTGACCGTGAACGCCGATAATGCGTCACTTGATGCCATCGTTAACACGGCTCGCCCGGACATGCTGCAATTGCACGGTGACGAAACCCCTGCCCGCGTGGCCGAAGTGAAAGCGCGTTATGGCTTGGCCGTGATCAAGGCCATCGGGGTTTGCGATAAGGGCGATTTGGCCGCAATCGACAATTATGCGCAGATCGCCGATCAACTTTTGATCGATGCCAAGCCGCCAAAAAATGCACAATTACCCGGTGGCAACGGGCTGGCCTTTGATTGGCGCCTGATTGCCAACCGGCGCTGGAACCTGCCGTGGATGCTGGCCGGAGGTTTGACACCCGATAATGTGGCCCAAGCCGTGCGCCTGACGGGGGCGGCTCAGGTTGATGTTTCCTCTGGCGTGGAAAGCGCTGCGGGGGTAAAGGACAGTGAATTGATCGCCCGCTTCATTGGCGCGGCGCATGGGGCGACACAGGGGAAAACAAAATGAGCCAGAAACCAAACAGCTATAAAACCGGGCCTGACGAGCAGGGGCGCTTTGGTGATTTTGGCGGCCGCTTTGTGTCCGAAACCCTGATGCCGTTGATCCTGTCGCTAGAGCAGCAATACGAGCACGCCAAAACTGATGACAGTTTTTGGGCCGAAATGCATGATCTGTGGACCCATTATGTTGGCCGTCCCAGCCCGCTTTATTTTGCCGATCGTTTGACTTCTCATTTGGGTGGTGCCAAAATTTATCTGAAACGAGACGAGCTAAATCACACCGGTGCCCATAAAATCAACAATGTTCTGGGCCAGATTATTTTGGCGCGCCGCATGGGCAAAACCCGCATCATTGCCGAAACCGGTGCCGGCCAGCACGGGGTTGCCACCGCCACGGTTTGCGCCAAATTTGGTTTGAAATGCGTGGTTTACATGGGCGCGCATGATGTGAAACGCCAAGCCCCCAACGTGTTTCGCATGCGTCTTTTGGGGGCCGAAGTGGTGGCGGTGACATCCGGTCGCGGCACCCTGAAAGACGCGATGAACGACGCGATGCGCGACTGGGTTACCAATGTGGATGACACGTTTTACTGCATCGGCACCGTGGCCGGCCCGCACCCCTACCCCGCCATGGTGCGCGATTTTCAGGCCATTATCGGCCATGAGGCCAAGGAACAAATGCAAAAGGCCGAGGGCCGTCTGCCCGACACTTTGGTTGCCGCGATTGGGGGTGGCTCAA
Organism: uncultured Marinosulfonomonas sp.; assembly: GCA_964475715.1. Classification (GTDB taxonomy): domain Bacteria; phylum Pseudomonadota; class Alphaproteobacteria; order Rhodobacterales; family Rhodobacteraceae; genus Profundibacter. Next base: position 3,194 of record CAYYXZ010000188.1, read on the forward strand.
ACGCGATGGGGCTGTTTTTTCCGTTTCTGGATGATGAAACGGTGCAAGTCATCGGGGTCGAGGCCGGCGGCAAGGGTGTGAATGCCAAAATGGAGCACTGCGCATCGCTGACCGGAGGCCGCCCCGGCGTGCTGCACGGCAATCGCACTTATTTGCTGCAAGATGATGATGGCCAGATTTTGGAAGGATTTTCGATTTCCGCCGGTCTCGATTACCCCGGAATTGGCCCCGAACACAGCTGGCTGCACGATATTGGCCGCGCACAATATGTGGCCATCACCGATGTCGAGGCGCTGGAAGCGTTTCAATTATGTTGCGAATTGGAGGGCATAATTCCGGCGCTTGAGCCATCGCACGCGCTGGCCCATGTGATGAAAATTGCACCCAGCCTGCCCAAGGATCATCTGATTTGCATGAACCTGTGCGGGCGCGGCGACAAGGATATTTTTACTGTGGCCAAGGCCTTGGGTATTGAAATGAACACCGGAGCTTAACCGGCGCTTAAACGGATTTAGACCAAAATCCGGCTATATATTTTCAAACCCGACGCAGCCGGATCACCACATCAACTTTGCTGACTTCGGTTCCATCCGGTGCGGTTGGCAATTGGCTGATCACCAGCTCGTCATTGGGCGCGTCCATCAATTCGGCAGTGTCTTCCCAGAAAAAATGCGGGTGATCCGTCATGTTGGTGTCAAAATAGCTCATCGCGCCATCGACCATGATTTCGCGCAGCAACCCAGCCTGACAAAAGGCCCGCAGGGTGTTGTAAACCGTTGCCAGTGAAACTTTCTCGCCGTTTTTTTGCACCGCAAAATACAGGCTTTCGGCTGTAACATGGCGGTCCTTGCCATCGCCAACCAGCAATTTGGCCAAAGACAAGCGCTGACGGGTGGGGCGCAAACCGGCACCATTTAGCCAATCCGAGCTGCGATCCATTGCTTGCTTTGTCATTTTTTCAATTCCTGTTTCATGCGTGCATTGTTTATATGGTGAAAACACTGCCAATTTCAATTGCAAATAACTCGCAATCTATATTTAGGGTCAGGACCTATTAATCCTGCACCACTGGTTTGAGCGGATTTTTCTTGTGGGGAAGGCTTATCGACGAAGGTAATCTGGTTGATTATCAAGGC
>CAYYXZ010000189.1:0-4321 GCA_964475715.1 uncultured Marinosulfonomonas sp.
CCGTCTTTACTCCATCGCTCCCCAAACGTTCGCGCAACACTTCAATTTCAATTTCCAGATCGCTGCGCTCATCCAGCAACAGTTTTTCGGTCTTTGCGGCGAAATTATACTCTAGATCCTGCAGCAAATCCACGTAATCCTTGCGAGCTTTTTCATCATGGGTGCGCAAATATAAATCGGTAAATTTCACCGTGGCATCGCGCGCGCCCAACAAATAAACGCCCAGATATTTGCGCGCCGGAGTCAGGTCGCGCGGGTCTTCCTCGACGGTTTGCAGCATCCGGCGCACGGTGTTTTGAAAATGGCTAAGCTGGCGGTCAATATCGCGGTCCCTGATGCGATCTATCGCGGTTGTCATTGCCGTCAGATGCTTTTCGGCCTCGCCTAAAACGCGGGTCATGCGCGCGGACTGGATGCTGTCGCCACCCTCGATTTGCTTGTCGCGCATCGGGTCCGGCCCAAAGGCGATCATGTGCAAAACAAAGCCCAAAACGCTGAAAATTATCGGATCATAAAAGGTGCTGCTGTCGGCAAACCCGGCAATAAACAAACCCAAACCGGTCAGCACCGCACCAAATATTTTGCGCGGAAAGGCTGGGCGTTTGGCGACACGTCGCGCATCAAACGCCTTGTGCGCCATGATGCCGTCGCGGCTTAATTTTATCGCAAACATCAATATGCCAAAGGCTAAAAGATTAAGCGCCATGCCTTGCGCGTCACTAAAAAACGCCCTGAAGACCAGCGGCATCGGCGCAAGATACAGCAGCCTTGTGGCCCAGCCGGCAGAAATTTTAACGGGTTTTTTAACGGGCGCAGAGGGGCGTTTATTTTGAAAACTGCGTTGATCTCGGGGCGCATTCTGATCCTGTTTCGGGCGGCTGTCACTGCGCAGGCTATGTTTTGCCTGCTCTTTGCGTTCCTGAATTTTACGCAAAACACCATCGGTTAAATCTTTGCCCAAGCCGCTGCTAAAACTCTTGGCCAGCCCCTTGCTTAAATCCTTGCCAATCCCCTTGCTCAGACTTTTCGCGCCCTTACTAAGTTTTTTGCTGACTTTCTTGCCAAGTTTTTTGCTGATTTTGCGGCTATATTTACCGCCGAAATATTTCGACATCACAAAACTCCAAAAGCCGAGACATAAAATACCAGCACAAACATCAAAGTAAATGCAAGCCTTTGAAAGCCTTTTCCAAACATTAAGTTACCTCAATTACAAACCATTGGTAGATATCGTGGAACATATATAGACAATTATATGTCAAGCGCCATGGCTGCGCTGCTATAACGTGCAAATTAATCGCGAATTAGTGCCGCGCCGCGCCATTTTGCGGCTAATTTGCAGACCCAGACGGGCTGAGCTTGCCCAAAATCACTTGCGCCGCCGTTTTGGCTTGGGCTTGGGTTGTTGGCTTGGCCCCGGATCCATCCCCAACTGATCACGCAACACGCGTTGCTTGATTTCCTCAACCTCGCCGGGCTTCAGATCATTCAACCGAAACGGGCCATAACTGATACGGATCAAGCGGTTCACTTTTAAATCAACCTCGTCCAAAGCGCGGCGCAGTTCGCGGTTTTTGCCCTCGCGCAATGAAATCGTCAGCCAGGCGTTGGCCCCTTGTTGACGGTCAATCGTCACATCCATCGGCTGAAACCGCTCGCCATCACTGGTTAAACCTTTGCGCAAAGGCTCCAGCGCCTTGTCCTGAGGCCGCCCGTTTACCCGAACCCGGTAGCGCCGCAACCAGCCGGTGCTGGGCAGTTCCAGTTTGCGCTTCACCCCGCCGTCATTGGTTAACAACAACAAACCTTCCGAATTTATATCCAACCGGCCCACGCTCACCACCCGCGGCATTTCTTTTGGCAAAGCGGCAAAAACCGTATCGCGGCCCTTGTCATCGCGCTCGGTGGTGATCAGGCCAAGCGGCTTGTGATACAGCCAAAGCCGCGCCACATCAGGCGCGCCCACCTCATTGCCATCCACCACAATTTTATCGGCAGGGGTTACATTTAAGGCAGGGCTGTCAATCAGCTTGCCATTCACAGTCACACGACCGGCCTCGATCATGCGCTCGGCCTGACGGCGCGAAGCAATTCCGGCGCGGGCCATAACTTTGGCGATCCGGTCGCCTTTGGGGGTATCATTTTCCATCCCCACGCTTTAGCCCGCGCAGCTGAAAATGAAAAGCCACTTGGCAAATTGAACCACACAGGGCACATAAAAACTATGCAAATAAAAACCATGGATCAATTCACCAGCCAGATGAGCGCCGCGATGAAACAGGCCCGCGCGGCCGCAATGCGCGGTGAAGTTCCGGTCGGCGCGGTGATTGTCGCGCCCGGCGGTGAAATCATCGCGCGTGCCGGCAATCGCACGCGCGAATTGAATGACCCAACGGCGCATGCCGAAATCCTTGCTATCCGCGCGGCTTGTGCTGCGCTAAATTGCGAACGCCTCACCGGTTATGATCTTTACGTCACGCTGGAACCCTGCCCAATGTGCGCCATGGCCATTTCCGCCGCCCGCATAAAACGGCTTTACTACGCCGCGTCCGACCCAAAATCCGGCGGCATTGCCCAAGGACCGCGCATCTTTAGCCACCCCCAAGCCCACCATGTGCCGGAAATATACGATGGCATTAACGCGACTGAATCAGAAACCCTGCTAAAAACTTTCTTCAAAAACCGCCGCGCCTGATTTTCTTCTTTTGCTAAATACCTCCGCCGGAGGCTCCGACATTTCCAAAAAAACCACCCGACAATTTGCACACAGCCTTGCGAGCCGCGCCCGGTGGCGCTAAAGCAACCTTAAAGCAGCCAAACCGGAGACCCAAAATGTCGATCGACAAAGAAACCGCCGCCCGCGTTGCCCATCTGGCCCGCATTCGTGTTAACGATGATGCGCTGCCTGCGCTGGCCGAAGAATTCAACGCCATTTTAGGCTTTATCGAGCAGCTCAACGAGGTCGATGTCGACGGGGTTGAGCCAATGACATCTGTCACCCCGATGCGCCTGAAGCGACGTGAAGATTTGGTGACAGACGGCCATCAGCAAGACAAAATATTACTCAACGCACCGGACACCCGCGAGGGTTTTTTCGCGGTGCCAAAAGTGGTGGAGTAAATCATGTCTGATCTTAACAAACTGACCATCGCGGCTGCACGCGATAAATTGCAGGCCGGTGAAATCACCGCTGTCGAGCTAACCGAAAGCTGTCTTGGCGCGATTGAAGCCGCGAATGTGTTGAATGCATTTGTGCACAATACAGCCGAAATAGCGCGTGATCAGGCCAAAGCGGCTGACGCATCCCTAAGTTCGGGCAACGCATCAGCTATGTGCGGCATCCCCTTGGGAATTAAAGATTTATTTTGCACAAAAGGCATTGCATCGCAGGCCGGTTCGGCCATTTTGGATGGTTTTAAGCCCCAATATGAAAGCACGATCACCCAGCAACTTTGGGACCGTGGCGCGGTGATGTTGGGCAAATTGAACATGGATGAATTTGCCATGGGATCCTCCAACGAGACCTCGATTTACGGCGATGTGGTTAACCCGTGGCGGCGCAGTGGCGACACGGCAGCGTTAACGCCCGGCGGCTCATCCGGTGGATCGGCCGCGGCTGTGGCGGCCGATTTATGCCTTGGCGCAACCGGCACCGATACCGGCGGATCCATCCGCCAACCCGCCGCATTCACCGGCATCACTGGCATTAAACCCACTTACGGGCGTTGCTCGCGCTGGGGTGTCGTGGCCTTTGCCTCGTCGCTGGATCAGGCCGGACCAATGACCAAAACCGTGCGCGATGCCGCGATTATGCTTGAGGCGATGGCGGGCTATGACGCCAAGGATTCCACTAGCATGGATTTGGCCGTGCCAAATTTCGAGGCCGCCTTAACCGGCGACATCAAAGGCAAAAAGATAGGGATTCCAAAAGAATACCGCATGGATGGCACGCCCGACGAGATTGCAAAACTATGGTCTGACGGCACCGAAATGCTAAAAGATGCCGGTGCCGAAATCGTTGATATTTCACTGCCCCACACCAAATACGCATTGCCGGCCTATTATGTGATTGCTCCGGCCGAGGCGTCTTCGAATCTGGCGCGTTATGACGGTGTGCGCTACGGCCATCGCGCCAGATTGGCCGCCGGTGAAGGCATTGACGACATGTATGCCAAAACCCGCGCCGAGGGCTTTGGCCCCGAGGTTCAGCGCCGCGTGATGATTGGAACTTACGTTTTGTCGGCCGGTTTTTATGACGCTTATTACAACCGCGCGCGCCGGGTTCGTAACCTGATCAAACAGGATTTTGAGCAGGTGTTTA
>CAYYXZ010000190.1:0-4317 GCA_964475715.1 uncultured Marinosulfonomonas sp.
GCTTGACTGTGGCGCGAAACCCTATAGTTAGACGCAATCAGTTCCCGCAAACGGCCATCTTGGCCAAATGCACCGAAATGCACCGAATTAAACCGTTAAAATAGGGTAAACACCATGAAAACCTTTTCTGCTACACCGGCAGATATTGATAAAAAATGGATCATTATCGACGCTGAAGGTGTCGTTCTGGGCCGTCTTGCATCAATCATCGCCATGCGCTTGCGCGGCAAGCACAAGCCAACTTTCACACCAAGCATGGATATGGGCGACAATGTGATCGTGATCAACGCCGAAAAAATCCAGCTGACGGGTAAAAAGCGCAGCGACAAAATTTATTACTGGCACACGGGCCATCCGGGCGGCATCAAACAGCGCACGGCCGAGCAAATTCTGGAAGGTAAATTTCCAGAGCGCATCGTGACCAAGGCTGTTAAACGCATGTTGCCGGGCAACCGTCTGGCGCGGGTTCAGATGACGAACTTGCGGGTTTATGCAGGTGCTGCGCATCCGCATGAGGCACAAAACCCGGAAGTTCTGGATGTAAAAGCCATGAACCCCAAAAACACACGGAGCCAGTCATGACAGAAGAAATCAAATCACTCGACGATCTGAACGAAGTCGTTACAGGCACGCAAAACGCAACCACCGAAAGCGCCGCCGAAGTTGTCGAGGCCGCCATTTTGCGCGAACCTGTGCGTGATGAATTTGGCAGATCTTACGCCACCGGCAAACGTAAAGATGCGGTTGCACGGGTCTGGATCAAACCGGGTTCTGGCAAGGTGACTGTGAATGGTCGCGAGATGGCTAAATATTTTGCCCGTCCGGTGTTGCAAATGATCTTGCGTCAGCCCTTTACCATTGCCGGTGTTGAAGGCGAATTTGATGTGGTTGCAACGGTTAAAGGTGGCGGTCTGTCAGGCCAAGCTGGTGCGGTAAAGCACGGCATTTCCAAAGCGTTGCAGATTTATGAGCCCTCGCTTCGTGGTGCGCTGAAAGCTGCCGGATTCCTGACCCGCGATAGCCGCGTGGTTGAGCGTAAGAAATATGGCCGCCGCAAAGCGCGTCGTAGCTTCCAGTTCTCAAAACGTTAAGTTTCAGGGCACGAAAATTTGGAAAGGCGGGGTTTTATCCTCGCCTTTTTTATTTGTGTAAGATGTTGTTTTAAAAGAGATTCCATGCCTTCGGCGAGGATATTTATAGAACAATAATAAGGCTATTTATCGGGGGGGATCAGGCCAAGGCCGCGCAAGTAAATTCCAATGCCGCTTTCCAGTAAATCTTCGGCTGGAAACGGGCTTTGAGTGCCGGGGGATCCGCGGGCGAACAGCTCGACCACCCCGTGGCTCATGGCCCAGATGTGGGCCGCGACCATTGAGGCGGGGGGGCGTTTATCGATCGGCATGTGGCTGGTAATTTGTTCGGCAGCCAGTTCCAACTGCCCTAGGGAATATTGGGCGGCACGGGCCAGATCCGGGGTGCTGTTAATTGAAATTCCGCTTTCAAACATCGCAATATAATGCCCCGGATATTTGCGCGCAAAAGCCAGATAAGCCCGCCCCGTTCGCTCGAAGGCTAGCAGACCGGTGCTGTTTTTACGGCTGACGTATTCCATCAGATCGCCGAAAATTTTATACCCTTCCAGTGCAGCACCCGCGATCAGATCTTCGCGGCCCTTGAAATGGCGATAAACGGCGGCGGGGGTGACGCCGGCCTGTTTGGCGGCCTCTGAGAGGGTGAAACCGGTTGGTCCCTTTTGCTCGATCAAAATCAAGGCGGCTTTGATCAAGGCTTGCCTTAAATTGCCGTGATGGTAACCGCGTTTGCGCATTTAATCCGCCCAGATTTCTGGCCCGCCACAGATTTTATCATCCGGCGCACAGGCAATTTTGTCATTCTTGCCGTCATAATCAACCGGCGCCAGAACGGCCCGAATGGCCGCAATACGGGCGCGGCGTTTATCATCGGCGCGGATCACGGTCCAGGGCGCGGTGTCATTGTGGCTGCGCTCGAATGTTTCTTTTATCGCGGCTGAATAAGCATCCCAGCGGCTCAATCCCTCGACATCAATCCAGCTAAGCTTCCATTGCTTTAGCGGGTCTTTTTCGCGGGCCAAAAAGCGGCGTAATTGTTCGGCACGCCCGACATTCAGCCAGATTTTGCTAAAATGGATGCCCTCATCCACCAGCATTTCTTCAAATTCCGGCAATTGCCAGAAAAAACTGTGACGTTGCTGAGGGGTGCAAAATTCAAACACATGCTCTACCACGGCGCGATTATACCATGAGCGGTCAAACAAAGTAATTTCGCCCCCCGCCGGCAAATGCGAGACGTAGCGCTGGAAATACCACTGGGTTGCCTCGCGATCCGAGGGTTTGGAAAGTGCCACAACACGGGCCACCCTTGGATTAAGATTCTCGCGTATCCGTTTGATACTGCCACCTTTTCCAGCAGCATCACGCCCCTCGAAGATAACACAGATGCGTGCGTTTTTGGCCTTGACCCAAGATTGGAATTTGACCAGTTCAATCTGCAACGCTACCATGGTTTTTTCGTATTCATCACGTTTCATGCGTGTTTCATACGGATAGTTTTCGGTCAGGATTTCTTTTCTGCCGACACCCTGAATGGCACTGCGTAAATCTTTTGGAGCAGTTCTGTTGAAAAATTCTGAAATGGCACCGTCAAAGGGCAAGATCATATTTGTCTCCTTTTTAACCACGCAAATCCGTTACTTGTGAGCCGATCATAGCCTGATCAAACGGCGTGGTCAGGTAAATTTCGCTGATCCAGTTAGTATAAAGCAGATGCCCGTGACTGCGCCAGCGATTTAGCGGCGGGCGCGAGGGATCATCATTCGGGTAGTAATTTATGGGCAGGTTTATCGATTTTCCGGCACCCAGATCACGGTCATATTCGGTCTTTAAGCTGTTTGTATCATATTCAAAATGGTTGAAAATATAAACGGCGCGATGGGCATCATCCTGCACCAGACAAGGGCCAACCTGATCGCTGCCAAGCAGTGTAACCAACCCGTCGGCGGTTTCGATTTCGCTTTGGCGCATTTCGGTCCAGCGGCTGACAGGAATAACGCATTCATCGGAAAAACCGCGCAAATAATGCGATGCCGGTTGCAGGTTTTGGTGACGAAAACAACCGAATGCCTTGTGCTTTAACAGATGTTTTTCAATGCCATGAAAATAGTTAATCATCGCCATGCCGCCCCAACACACCCCGAAGGTAGAATGCACATGGCTTTGGCTCCAGTCAAAAATCTCGCAAAGTTCATCCCAATAAGTCACGTCGCTAAATGGCAGATGTTCAATCGGGGCGCCTGTGATAATCAGGCCGTCAAATTTTTGATCTTTAACATCTTGAAAAGGTTGATAAAACTCACCCATATGCGAAGCCGAGGTGGTTTTGCTTTTATGTTCAGACATTCGAATTAGGGTTAATTCGATCTGTAACGGCGTGGCACCGATCAGGCGGGCAAACTGGGTTTCGGTCTGGATTTTTTCCGGCATCAGATTCAGCAGACCAATCTTCATTGGCCGAATATCCTGACGGTTGGCCTGACTGCGGCTCATCACCATCACGCCTTCTTTTGATAATGCATCAAAGGCGGGCAGGTTGGAGGGGATCCGTATCGGCATGATGAAATCCTAATTTGCAGCTGTAATTGCGCGGGCAATTAGCGCGTTGAAATCATCCACACCGCTGATATTTGCCACATCCCGGGCATCAATACTGACGCCCCAATTGTCGGCCATGGCCTGATAACGCGGCTGACGATGGCGCAGGGCCTCGCCGTAACCCCAGCGGATAAAAGCATCGGGGTTTACCTGATCGGGCGTTTGGTTTTGCGCGGACAGATAACGCTGCCACATATCCTGCATGGTTTGGGCGGGGTAATACATCGGCTTTGGATCGGCATCAAAACGTTTGATCAACGCGTCGGCATCCGCATCGCTGCCCTTGATCCAGACCAGCAGCAGGTTTTGCGACATGTGGCTAAGAACCGGATCACTTTCATCATCGGGGTTCACGACTTCGCAGATTGATCCGCCGGTGTCGCAGATAAAATTATCATAGTTATAAAGGCTTTGCGAGCGGTTTATAAAGTAGCTACTGTCCATCAGCGCGCTGATTTCGGCCGTTTTATGTTGGTCTTGGCGGCGCATATATTCGTTAAATTCTAACCCGCCAAGCCGCGCGGCACCGGGTTTACCCAGATATGTCGACAGCGGTGCCAAGTTTTCAAAACTAATATTTGAGGAAATGTCGATGCTGTCGGTTTTCAGCAATTGGGCCAGAAACCGG
>CAYYXZ010000191.1:0-4299 GCA_964475715.1 uncultured Marinosulfonomonas sp.
GTGATAAACCGTGGTGCCGGAAATATTGCGCGTGCCGCCAGATCCGGCGCCGGCGGCATTAATGGCCTGGTGCATGGCTTCCAACACATGCGGGTGTTGGCCCATCCCCAGATAATCATTGCCACACCAAACGGTTATCGGCTTTTGCTGCCCGTCCGGACAACGCCAAACCGCATGCGGAAACGCGCCTTTGGTGCGCTCGATATCGATGAAAGTGCGATAACGTCCCTCGTCATGTAGACGTTGCAGGCTTTCGTCGATCTTGGCTGAATAATCCAATCATCTGGCTCCGCTATTTGGGCGCAAACCATCCGCGCACATTTACTGGCTGATTCCTTTGATACATTTATTGATACCCTATGGGAAGGTTACAAATTGTCGCCTTGATAAAGATCAATCTAAATCATTGTTTTATCTGGTTTATATACGTTTCCTTAACATACCGTGCCATATAATCTGCTTTTTTCAACAAGCAACCGAGCATACCACTAAGTCACTGCCATCTGCACCAGCTTGGCAACCAGCACCACAAACGGTGCCGCGTGCAGCAAAAAATCGAAAATATCCAGCGGGCGTTTCAAGGTGCCTGCCTTGATCATTTTAAGCTTTTGCCAGATATGCGGTTCAGGCACAAATGGCGCTAAGCCCAATGTGGCGGCCGCAATCACAGCGTATAACAGCGGCAGTTCTGCCAGCAATTCCCACATGGCTTAAGCTTTGCCCGAACCGGCGGCCAGCCGGGCAAGTTTGGCAAATAATATCAGCCACGGCACGCTATGAAATATTAAATCAAAGATATCCAGCGGTCTGACCAAAGTTCCGTCCACCAGCATTTTCAGTTTCTGCCAGATATGCGGCTCGGGTATAAAAGGCGAAAGCCCCAGCACCAACGCCAGAAGAACCGCCGTCAACATCGAGATTCTATCTAGAAATGCCATTCCACCACTTTCATTTTCCAAACGCAACACAGCAAAATCGAAGGCAGGAATTAAGTGGCGCGGTTGACGGGACTCGAACCCGCGACCCCCGGCGTGACAGGCCGGTACTCTAACCAACTGAGCTACAACCGCGCACTTTACAGACCTCTTTATCAGCGATCTGTTTGGGCGTTCTAGGGTGCTGCGCGAGAGGCGTCAAGCGGTTCTGGCTGGATTTTTGAAAATAGTTCGGCAGGATCAGTATAACGGGGAAAACCACGCAATAACGAAAACAGTCGCATAATTTCGCGGCAACTTCCGCTTGGGCCATGTTGGCAGAATTACCAATTGTCGCCAGCCCCAACACCCGCTAAACAGGCAAGCATGGATATTTTGGACAAAATAAAAGCCTATAAATTGCAAGACGTGGCGCAGCGAAAAATTGACGCCCCGCTTGCTGAAATTGAAACCCTTGCGCATAGCGCGGCACCCGTTCGCGGTTTTGCCAAGGCCTTGCTGAACGCAGGTCAGGACGGCTATGGCCTGATTGCCGAAATCAAAAAAGCCAGCCCCTCCAAGGGCTTGATCCGCAAGGATTTTGATGTGCCTGCCTTGGCTCGGGCTTACAAAGACGGCGGTGCCACTTGCCTATCCGTGCTTACCGACACCCCCAGTTTTCAGGGTGCCGACGAATTTCTTGTGGCCGCTCATACAGCCGTTGATCTGCCGATTTTGCGCAAGGATTTCATTTATGATCCCTACCAGATTGCGGAATCGCGTGCGCTTGGCGCCGATTGCATCCTGCTGATTATGGCCACGCTGGACGATGTTCAGGCGGCCGAATTGGAGGATGCGGCTTTTGGCTGGGAAATGGATGTGCTGATCGAAGTGCATAATGAGGACGAGCTGGCCCGCGCCGAAAACCTGAAATCGCCGTTGATCGGGGTGAATAATCGCAATCTGAAAACCTTCGAGGTGACGCTTGAAACCACCAAAACGCTGGCCAAACTGGTGCCGGCCGGGCGCATGATTGTGGCCGAATCCGGTCTTTGCACCCCTAATGATCTGGCCGATCTGGCGCTTTACGGTGCGCGCTGTTTTCTGATCGGCGAAAGTTTAATGCGCCAAGACGATGTGGCCGCCGCCACCCGCGCGCTGCTTGCCAACCCGCTTATGCCTGCCGGAGGAATGTAAATGCCCAAACTGAGCCATTTTGATGCCCAAGGTGCTGCCCACATGGTCGATGTTTCGGCCAAAGCCGTCACTTCGCGCACCGCCACCGCGCGCGGGCAGGTGAAAATGACGCCCGAAACCTATGCCATCATGACAGACGGATCCGCCAAGAAAGGCGACGTTTTGGGGGTGGCCCGACTGGCGGGGATCATGGGGGCAAAACAGACCAGCAATCTGATCCCTTTGTGCCATCCGCTGCCAATCACCAAGGTGGCGCTGGATCTGGTGCCGGACGCCACAATCCCCGGCGTGGTAATTACGGCCACGGTTAAAACCACCGGCCAGACCGGCATTGAAATGGAAGCGCTGACAGCCGTGTCCGTGGCGGGTTTAACGGTTTACGACATGCTGAAAGCGGTTGAAAAAACCATGGAAATCGGCGGTATTCGTTTGACGATGAAAGAAGGCGGCAAGTCGGGAAAGTTCGAGGCGGAGTAAATGAACAAAGGGCGATCACTGGAGCTATATTTCATTGACGGCAAACCCGACGGGATGCTGACGGCCGAGGTTTTCAACTGGACCGGCCACGTTTTAATGACCCCGCGCACACGCCTGAATGATGCGTTCTTACGCCCCGAGACATCCAAGCCGGGTGTTTATATTTTATTGGGTGAAACCGATCAAGGGCTATCGGCCTATATCGGCGAAACCGAAAAAATCAAAAAACGGTTGGGAGAGCACGTCACGAAGGATAAGTGGGACTGGAACGAAGTCATCATCATAACCTCAGCTGATAATCTGCACAAAGCCTATATAAAACACCTTGAAGCGTGTCTTTATGAACAGGCCAGCATCACAAAGAAACGCCACCTGACCAATGCACAAAAGCCTACCCGCAGCCAGCTTTCTGAGGCAGAGACCTCAAACATGGACGGGTTTTTAGAAATCCTCCTCATGGTGCTTCCTGCGATTCAAGTCGACATGTTTGAAAACAAAGCCCGCCCTTCACGAACCGGCACCACTGAAACGCACACAGCAGACGTGCCTGTATTCGAGCTGAAAACACCTAAACACGGAGTGAAAGCCACAGCCGAATTAAGAGACGGCGAGATGGTTGTTCTGAAAGGGTCCATTGCACGCAAAGAATGGCCGAAGGCACATGGCCATAATCAAGGGTATCGTAATATGCACAGCGACTTGCTGACCCGAGGCATCCTTGAACTTGATGGCGACAACGCCAAATTTACCGAAAACTATGCATTCTCCAGCCCAAGTGCCGCCGCTGCTATTTTAAACGGGCGCGCGGCAAACGGACGCGTGGAATGGAAGCTCAAAGGCACCAACACCACTTACGCAGACTGGGAAACCGAGCAACTGGACCAGATGGAACCTGAATAAATGATCACCGTCAAAGAAGCCCTCGCCGAAGTTTTCAAACTTGTCTCACCACTTGATACCGAAACCGTTACGCTGGCATCAGCCGCTGGCCGCACCCTTGCCAAATCCGCCATCGCCACGCGCGACCAGCCGCCTTTTGCCTCCTCGGCGATGGATGGCTACGCGGTGATGGGCGTCGAAGTCGAGGATGATGTGATGTTCAAGGTGATCGGTGAATCCGCTGCCGGGCATCGCTTTGACGGCACCATAAAAGCCGGCCAGGCCGTGCGCATTTTCACCGGCGCGCCCGTGCCCCAGCGCGCAACCCGCGTGGTCATTCAAGAAGACGTAACGCGCAAGGGTGATTTGATCACTTTGGGGCGCAATCTGGATCAGAATATTTACATCCGGCCCGCTGGTGGCGACTTTAAAACCGGTGATCTTCTGGATGCACCGCGCCTTCTAACCCCTTCTGATATTGCACTTTTAGCCTCGATGAACATTGCCCAAGTCACCGTTACCCGCCGCCCCGTTGTGGCTTTGATGGCCACCGGAGACGAGCTGGTGATGCCCGGTGAAAACCCGGGACCGGACCAGATTATTGCCTCGAATAATTTCGGGCTAAAGGCCCTGATCGAACAACATGGCGCCGAGGCCCGAATGCTGCCGATTGCGCGCGATAATCAGGCATCCTTAGAGGCGGCCTTTGCTTTGTGCGAGGGGGTTGATCTGATTGTGACAATTGGCGGTGCCTCGGTTGGGGATCACGATTTGGTGGCACAAGTGGCGACAGATTTGGGGCTGGAGCGGGCCTTTTACAAGGTAGCGATGC
>CAYYXZ010000192.1:0-1638 GCA_964475715.1 uncultured Marinosulfonomonas sp.
CTGCAAGGCAATCCGATGGGCGACTACATCGCCTATGAGCGCGGCATGAAAGAAGGCGATCTGCACCCGATCATTGCGGCCATGAATACCGTTGGTTTTGATGCCTCGACTTTGGGCAATCATGAATTCAACTATGGTTTGGATTTTTTGATGAAATCAATCGCCGGTGCCGATTTTCCGGTAATTTCGGCCAATATTGCCACTGAAATGGGCGCCACGCCGCGTGACGATAAAACCCTGCTGAAACCTTATGTTATTTTAAACAAAACCCTGAAAGACGGCAGCGGAAACGGCCACCCGATCAAGGTTGGTCTGATTGGATTTGTGCCGCCGCAAATTATGAACTGGGATCGACGCCATCTGGAAGGCAACGTCATGACCCGCGATATCGTCGCAACGGCGCGCGCGTATGTTCCTGAAATGAAAGAGGCCGGTTGCGATATTATCATTGCGCTGTCGCATTCCGGCATTGCGGCCTCTCGAACCGACGAGGGTCTGGAAAATGCGTCCCTGCAATTGGCCATGGTTGACGGGATTGATGCAATTTTATCGGGTCATCAGCATCTGGTTTTTCCCGGACCAAAATTTAACGGTATTGACGGGGTTGATGCCGCCAAAGGCAGCTTGCACGGCAAACCCGCCGCGATGGGCGGTTTTTGGGGTAGCCATCTGGGGGTGATTGACCTGATGCTGGAGCGCTCGGGCACTGAATGGAAAATCATCAGCTTTGCGACCGAGGCGCGGCCGATTTCCAGGCGCAATGCGGATCGTTCGGTCACAGCCTTGGTTGAAAGCCAGCAACATGTGCTGGATTCAGTGCAGCAGCAACATGACGAAACCCTAAAATACATCCGCCGCGCCGTTGGCAAAACCGCCGCACCTTTGCACAGTTATTTTGCACTGGTGGCGGATGATCCTTCGGTTCAGATCGTATCAATCGCGCAGAAATGGTATGTCGGTGAAATGCTGCAAGGCACAAAATATGCTGACCTGCCAATCTTGTCGGCGGCAGCACCCTTCAAGGCCGGTGGCCGGGGTGGCCCTGAATATTACACCGATGTCGCCGTGGGTGATGTGGCCATCAAGAACGTCTCGGATCTGTATCTGTATCCCAACACAGTGCGCGCGGTCAAAGTTACCGGCGCACAATTGAAAGGCTGGCTGGAGCGTTCGGCCGGTAAATTCAACCAGATTGAACCGGGCAAAGCCGATCAGATCTTACTAAACCCCGATTTCCCAAGCTATAATTTTGACGTGATCGACGGGGTTACTTATGAAATCGACCTAAGCCAGCCATCACGGTTTGACGCCCAGGGTGCCATGCTAAACAAAGGCGCAACCCGCATTGTCAAGCTGATGCATAACGGCAAACCGGTGACGGATCAGATGGAATTCATCATTGCCACCAACAATTACCGTGCCTCGGGCGGCGGCAATTTCCCGGGTGCCAAAGGCGACACAATCGTCTTTGAAGCCCCCGACACCAACCGCGATGTGATTGTGCGCTATATTGTCCAGCAGGGCACCATTAACCCGCAAGCAGACGCAAACTGGCGCTTTAAATCCCTGCCCGGAACTACGGTGCTGTTTGATACAGGGCCAAAGGCGCTGGATTATATTGATGACGTAAAAGGTGTT
>CAYYXZ010000192.1:1738-4258 GCA_964475715.1 uncultured Marinosulfonomonas sp.
CGCGGGCGTCATGGCCTTGACCTTGGCAGATCTGCTATTATCTGACGAAACAACCACTGACCCCCATTAGGAAAACATAATGTTTCACCACTTGAAAATGACAGCCGCCGCATTCGTACTTACGGCGAGCACGGCATTGGCAGCTCAAGATACAATCACCATAGGAATGGTGCTTGAGCCCCCTAATCTTGATCCAACCAGCGGTGCCGCTGCGGCGATTGACGAGGTGGTTTATGCCAATATTTACCAAGGTCTGACCCGCTTTGGAGCGGATGGTTCGATCAATCCGGCGCTGGCCAAAAGCTGGGATATTTCTGCCGACGGTCTAACCTATACTTTCCATTTGCACGCCGGCATTAAATTTCATGACGGCACCGACATGAATGCCGATGATGTGGTGTTTTCCCTGAATCGCGCCCGGGCCGAGGATTCGACCAATGCACAAAAGGCGTTATTTGAAGGCATTGAAAGCGTAACAGCAATAGATGCAACAACCGTAACCGTAACCCTTGCAGCCCCCAACGGCAGCTTTCCGTTTAACATGGCGTGGGGTGATGCGGTGATTGTCGGCAAAGAAAGCATTGCAAATGCCGCCACCCATCCGATCGGCACAGGCCCGTTTATTTTCAGCAAATGGGTGCATGGCGATAATGTGCAAATCGTTCGAAATGAGGATTACTGGGGTGATGCGCCGGCACTTGCTTCGGCCACTTTTAAATTCATTTCAGACCCTAACGCGGCCTTTGCGGCAATGATGGCGGGCGATGTCGATGCGTTTCCGAATTTTCCGGCACCTGAAACCTTGTCTCAATTTAGCGCAAACCCCAAGTTTAACGTGATTGTTGGAACAACCGAAGGCGAAACCATCCTTGCAATGAATAACAAATCCGGCGCGTTGGCGGATATTAAAGTGCGCAAGGCAATTACGCACGCGATCAACCGCCAAGATATTATCGACGGCGCGATGCACGGATATGGCACCCCTATCGGCACGCATTTTCCACCGCATCATCCAGCTTATGTTGATCTGACGGCGCAATCCAATTTTGACCCTGAACTGTCCAAGAAACTTTTGGCCGAGGCCGGTCACTCGGATCTATCGTTACGTTTAATGCTACCCCCGCCAACATACGCGCGGCGCGGTGGTGAAATCGTTGCGGCGCAATTGCGTGCTGTGGGCATTGAGGTCGAGATCACCAATCTGGAATGGGCGCAATGGCTTGAACAGGTGTTCAGAGGCAAGGATTTTGATTTGACAATTGTCAGTCACACCGAGCCTGCCGATATTAATATTTATGCGCGCCCTGATTATTATTTCCAGTATGACAGTCCTGCATTTCAGGCGCTGATGAAGAAACTTGACCTAACCACAGACACAGCCGCCCGTGCCGATATTTTGGGCCAGGCACAAAGAATGATCGCCGACGATTACGTTAACGTATTTTTGTTCCAGCTGGCAAAAACCGGTGTGGCAAATGCGAGAATTCAAGGGCTATGGGAAAATTCGCCAACCCAGGCCAACGATCTGACAGGGGTAAGCTGGGCGGATTGATCTTGCAAAGATAACGGTAAAAAGGGCATCTTATCAGGTGCCCTTTTTTATAAGATCCGCTCGGCATTTTGCAGCTTTTTTATTCGCAATTCATCCCCGTGTTGGTGCGGTGCTTGCTAGGGGCGCACAAATTTCGCGCCGGTTCTGTCCAGAACGCTTTGAGTTATTAAGCGCTGGGCCACAGGGACGGGTTTTTGAAATGGTCCTTCGGTGGCCTTTAGTTCTGCCAATATCACCGACAGCGGCCTTTGCAGCGACGTGCCAAGCGAAACCTTGCGCCCGTTTACATCGGCCATGGCCGAAACCACCGACACGATACGCGCCTGGCCTCCGTCCATTGAAAAAATCGGCGCACCGGATGATCCAAAATCAACATCACAAGACAAAACCAACGTGCCCGATTGGCGTGCCATCACGCGACAGCTCTCTTCTAATGATGGCGACTCGGAGCGGTCATAAGCATACGAAACGATACCAACATAAGCCCCCTTGCGCGGATGCTCTGCGGTTTCAAATGGCGTAATCGAGGTTTTTTGAATCGGACGACTCAGTTGCAAAACGGCAATATCATTGCGCACCTGAATTTCGCCCGCTTTGGCTGAAAACCGGTAATCAGGGTGAAGCACGGCGCGTTTCACATTTGCATAGGCCGTCGCACGACCACCGCGCCAACCGGCCATAAACTTGATCTTTGTTGCATCCAGTTGCACGCCAGTGGCCTTGTCAAACAGACAATGCGCAGCCGTTAAAACCAGATCGGGGGCAATCATCGCGCCTGTGCACATGTTTTTTCCGGCAACATCCAAACGGCCCACGGCCTCCCAGCCGCGGCTGTCGTCGCCGGTTAGCAATGTGCGAAGCCCGTTAGACGTTTGCGCAAATCCTGCCGAGGCAAATCCTGCAATAAAGATCACTGTTTTAAATATCAGACGCATGTTTTCTCCACCGTTTTTCAGTGGATAATCATT
>CAYYXZ010000193.1:0-4238 GCA_964475715.1 uncultured Marinosulfonomonas sp.
GTTTCCGGCCCGCACAATAACCGCGTGGCGCGCCGCCGCTTGCGGCTTGGCCAAATCCTCATCCGTAAACCCCGTGGTGCCAATCACATGCACGGCGCGGGCCTGCGCGGCCAATTCAGCCAGCGCAATTGTGGCCTGCGGTGTGGTGAAATCAATCACCGCCTGCGCCTTGGCCATCGCCGGCAACGCATCATCGCTGACCTTGATACCCAGCGCCGCCCCGCCCATGGCAATGCCCACATCCTGACCGATCCAGTCATGCCCGGGCCGCTCCAGCACCCCGACCAGACGCATCGAATCGCTTTGCGCAATCAGGCCGATTAACATCTGCCCCATCCGGCCAGAAGCCCCGTTAACCACAATTCCCGGCAGATCATTTCCACGCAAATCGTTCATAATACCCTCGCCATTTTGCTTTGCCCCAGTTTGACCTGCTTGCAGTGCGCGCGCAACCTGCTTAGATGACAGATATGGCAAAGCAAACACATCATTCCGCCCGCGGCCCATCCCAGCGACAGCTGCGGGTTGGCGAATTAATCCGGCGCGCATTGTCGGATGTCTTGATCCGCGGCGATATCCATGATCCCGATTTGAACCGGATGTCGATCACTGTGGGCGAAGTGCGCACATCGCCCGACCTGCGCGTGGCAACGGCCTATATTCTGCCGCTGGGCGGCAAAGACAAGGATGAGGCGTTGTTGTTATTGCGCCAAAACCGCTATGAAATCCGCAAGGCGGTGGCCAAGGCTGTGGGGCTGAAATATTCGCCCGAGTTGCGTTTTCAGATTGATGAAACGTTTGACCAGATGGATGATACCCGCCGGATGCTGGCCCAGGATGACGTGCGTCGCGATACCGAAAACGGAGGCGCTGAATGACGCGCATAATATTTGCATTCATTCTAACCATTCTGCCATCTCTGGCCACGGCCAATTGTAAAAATATCGACTATGAATCAAATAGTTACACCATTTGCGGTGTCACTTTTAGCGATGATTTACGCCTTTGGCACACCGATGAAAACGGTATGCTTTATGGCGGATTCAATAAAGTAAATGCCGCCCTTCAAGACAAAAAACTAACCCTTGGCTTTGCCATGAACGCGGGAATGTATCACCGGAATCGCGCTCCGGTTGGGCTGTTTATTGAAAACAGCCAGCAGCGCTCCCCGCTTGCGGATGGTGGAAATTATGGCAATTTCGGCCTAAAACCAAATGGCGTTTTTTGCTTTGGTCAAAACCATTTCAGCGTGGTTGAAACCGGCGCGTTCCGGGACGCAAAAATTGCTTGCCAATACGCTATCCAGTCCGGCCCGATGCTGGTGATCAACGACAAATTGCACCACAAATTCTTGGTTAATTCCAGCTCGCGCCACATTCGCAACGGCGTTGGGGTCAGCGCCGATGGCACCCGCGCAAGTTTTGTGATTTCCAACAATCGCGTCACCTTTCACGAATTCGGCTCATTCTTCAAAGACCACTTAAAAACCCCGAACGCGCTTTATTTTGATGGCAAGGTCTCGCGCCTGTTTGCGCCTGATCTTGGGCGCTCGGACATCGGGTTTGCCTTGGGTGTTATCATCGGATCCGTTATCGCCGTTGACGCCGTGCCAATCGCCGACTAAATCCCACAATCTAACCAATTAACGGAGCACCCGCATGGGACGCAGACGCAAAGGGCGCGATATTTCGGGCTGGATAATTATTAACAAACCTGTGGGCATCACCTCGAATGCGGTGGTCAACAAACTGCGTTGGGCGATGGACGCCAAAAAGGCAGGCCACGCGGGCACGCTTGACCCCGAGGCAACCGGCGTGCTGGCGATTGCGCTGGGCGAGGCCACCAAAACCGTGCCCTACATTACGGGTGCGCAAAAAGCCTATCGTTTCACCGTGCGTTTGGGTCAGGCCACCAACACCGATGATACCGAGGGTGAAATCATTGCCCAATCCGACAAACGTCCGACAGACGACGAAATCCGCGCAGCCCTGCCAGAATTCAGGGGCGACATCATGCAGGTTCCGCCGAAATTCTCGGCCGTAAAAATTGACGGGCAACGCGCCTATAAACTGGCCCGCGATGGTCAGGATGTTGAAATTGCCGCCCGCACTCTCTGGGTCGAAGAACTGGAGATGGTCGAGCGCCCCGATGCCGATCATGTCGTGCTGGAAATGATCTGCGGCAAGGGTGGCTATGTGCGCTCGATCGCGCGTGATCTGGGGCAGGTTCTGGGCTGTCACGCCCATGTTAAAACCCTGCACAGAGTCTGGTCCGGCCCGTTTGAAGCCAAAGATGGCATCGACATGCAAACCGTTGAAAAATTGGCAAAAACCGGTGATCTTGACGCATATCTTCTCCCGCTGGAACAAGGTTTGGATGATCTGCCCGAACTGCGCTGCACCCCTGAATCCGCGGCACGGTTAAGGCACGGAAATCCGGGCATGGTTCTGGCCGCCAATATCGAATACGGAGATGAGGCCTGGGCCTCGCTTGATGGCAAAGCCGTAGCCGTCGGCATCTATAAATCCGGCGAACTACACCCTTCCCGGGTCTTCAATACCAGCTCCATTATTGTTCCCTAAATATCCGCGCCGCAGGCATTGAAACTCTTTCCATCACGGCTCGACATTTCGTATAAAATCCGCCACTAATACCCCATGCAACCTGCGCAACCTGCCGAAAAACCCGCCGTTTCAATCTGGGAAACCACCTCCCCGCGCCGCAGTCCAGAACCTGCGTTACGCCAAAACGAAACCGCTGAAATCTGCATAATCGGTGCCGGCCTGACCGGATTATCAGCCGCCCTGCATCTTGCCCGCAAGGGCCGTAACGTTACAATTATCGAAGGCCGCACCGTTGGATATGGCGGCTCTGGGCGCAATAACGGGCAGGTTATTCCAGTGCTTTCTGCCGCTGAACCCGACCGGATCGAGCGCGAATACGGCGACATCGGTGCCCGATTTGTTAACCTTTTACAAAACAGCGCCAACAGTTTATTTAACCTGATCCGCACCGAAAATATCACCTGCCAAGCCTGCCAAACCGGCTGGTTCCAGCCCGCCCATTCGGCCGCTCACATGCGGTTAAGCGAATCGCGCGTGACAGCTTGGGCAAAACGCGGCGCACCAGCCACCCTGCTGGATCATGGCCAATCCGCAGCGCTGATCGGCTCTAACAAATGGTTTGGCGGCATGTTCAACCCCACCGGAGGCCACATCAATCCGCTCATGCTTAGCCATGGTTTGGCGGATGTTTGCATAAAAGCAGGCGTGAAAATCTTTGAAAACACCCCCGCCATCAAAACCACGCGCAGCTCTGGGCACTGGCAAATAAAAACCCCGGCCGCAACGCTCACGGCAGATGCCTTATTGCTGGCCACCAACGCCTACACCGGCGCATTTTCCCATTCACTTTCGCCCGTGATCCGGCGCTCGTTTGTGCCGATTACCTCGTGGCAACTGGCGACAGATCCGATGACCGATGCCCAAGCGATGCGCATCCTGCCGACAAATGCGGCCGTTTCCGACACCCGGGGAGATTTGCATTTCTTTCGAAAAGATTCTGAAAACCGTCTGATTACCGGTAGCGCCCTGATGTTTAAAACCATGGCAGAAAGCCGTTTGCGCAAACGCATCGCAGCGCGGCTGACAAACGCTTTTCCACAGCTGGAAAACCCGAAATTCAGCCACATCTGGTGCGGTTATGTCGGCATCACCACCGATTTTTTTCCGCGTTTTCATCAGCTTGGGCCAGATTACATCGGCTTTACCGGCTATAATGGCCGCGGTTTGGCCCTGACCATTGGGCTGGGCATCCAGCTGGCCGAGGCCCTGTTGGGTGCAAAACAATCCGATCTGGCCATTCCCCTGAGCAAACCGCGCACAATCGCGTTGCACGGGGTTGTAAAACATCTTGCACCTGGCGCGCTGGCCAAATACCGTTACCGCGATAAACGGCCCCCGAAAATTTGAACTGAACCGCATTCGAAAGGCGAATAAAATGGAAAACCATCTACTCTCGTTTGGTCATGGATATTCTGCAAAGGCGCTTGGGCGGCGTCTGATTCCGCAAGGTTTTTGCATTACCGGCACCAGTCGCACGGCGGATAATCTGGCGGCGATCAAAGCCGAGGATGCCGCCCCAATGCTCTGGCCCGGCGATGATTTATCCGGCGTAATTTCAAGCGCAACGCACATCCTGACCTCGGCCGCCCCCACAGAGGATGGCGACCCGGTTCT
>CAYYXZ010000194.1:0-1170 GCA_964475715.1 uncultured Marinosulfonomonas sp.
AGGTAGTTTTACAGGCGACTTTACAGGCAATTTCATCTGCTTTTCCTTAGGCGCGGATCAACCGCCGCATAGGCCAGATCGACAAGGAATGTGACAAGAATTACCGCAAAAACCAGCAGCATCACAGCGCTTTGCACCACGATCAAATCGCGCTGGATGATGCTTTGGAAAATTAATCGCCCAAGGCCGGGCAGAAAAAACACATTTTCAATGATAATCGCACCGGCAAGCAGAAACGAAAATTGCAGCCCGATGATGGTCAGCACCGGGATCATCGCATTGCGCAAAGCATGGCGGCGCATGGCCTGCGCGCGGCTCAGACCCTTGGCGCGGGCGGTGCGGATGTAGTCCTGATTTAAGGTTTCAAGCAAGGACGAACGCATAACGCGGGCCAAAATCGAGGCCTGGGGCAAAGCCAGTGCGATCGCAGGCAAGGTCAGTGCCTTTAGCCCGGCCAACAGCCCGTTTTCCCAGCCCGGAAAGCCCCCCGCGCCAAACCATCCAAGGTTGATCGAAAACACCAGAACCAGCAGCATGGCAAACCAGAAATTCGGCACCGCGATACCCAACTGGGTTGCGCCCATGATGCTGTAATCGCTAAACTTTCCGCGATTTGAGGCCGAGATCAGGCCAACAGGAAACGCGATGATAATGGACAAAAGCAAAGCAATCATCGCCAGCGGCAACGAGACCCAGATACGTTGCGCAATCAGCTGCGAAACCGGCACGCGGTAGGTGTAGGATATGCCGAAATCGCCCGTCAACATGCCCGTAACCCAGCCAGAATACTGCGCCCAGAGACCCACATTCAGTCCCAGTTCTTCGCGCAAGGCCGCCACGGTTTCGGGCTTGGCATTCATCCCCAGCATAAAAGAGGCCGGATCGCCCGGAACCACCGAAGTCACCACGAAAACCACAATGGATGCGGCAATCAGGCTAAGGCTGAGTGAAAACAATCGAGTGGCGGCAAAACGAAACATAACGGCAAGATTAATCTGCCGATTGCAGGAATGCCAGATGTTTAGCGGCAATATTTATAAAATCCGGTCGGCGTTTTATCGGCCATTTTACGACAAATAATGTCGTTTTCAGGTTTTATCTTGCCGCACCCGATGTTACGCTGGGCGCTGTGATTAGGCCCAATGCCACATATCATCCAACAGGATTAAC
>CAYYXZ010000194.1:1270-4236 GCA_964475715.1 uncultured Marinosulfonomonas sp.
TTAACGGCGTCTGCCCTTTTGGCGGCAACATTTGGCGCAACCAGCGCCTTTGCCGAATGTGGCGATATCAAAATGGCCGAATTCAACTGGCCATCAGGTGAATTAATGGCCAATGTCGATAAAATTATCCTCGAGGCCGGTTTCGGCTGTAATGTCGAGCTGATTGTTGGTGGCACGACCGCGATTTTTGCCTCGATGCATGAAAAAGGCCAACCCCAAATCGCCGGAGAGCAATGGGTTAACGCATTGCGTCAACTTCTGGACCCGGCTTTGGAAGAAGGTCGTTTGCATGCTGTAAACAAGGCCCCAATTGAGGGTGCCGGCGAAGGTTGGTGGATCCCGGCCCATACGGCCAAAGCGCATCCCGAGCTGAAAACTGTTCTGGATATTATTGAGCGCCCTGATTTGTTCCCCCATGCCGAAGACCCAAGCAAAGGTGCCTTTTTCGGCTGCCCTGCCGGCTGGGGCTGTCAGCAAAACAACGCCTCGTTATTTCAGGCGTTTGACATGGAAGCCAAGGGCTGGACGTTGGTTGATCCGGGCTCGGCCGCCGGGCTTGACGGCTCGATCGCCAAAGCAAACAACCGTGGCGAGAACTGGTTTGGATATTACTGGTCTCCTACCGCGATTATCGGCAAATACAATATGCAGCTGGTTCCATTCGGGGTTGAATATGCGGGGGACGAAAACTGGCATAACTGCATCGCGACAGGCGATTGCGAAAATCCAAAGCCGTCGTCTTTTCCGACACCGGATATTTTCACCATCGTTACGGATGATTTCATGAAATCCGGTGGCAAAATTAACGATTATCTGGCCAAACGGGTTTTCACCGCCGACGCGGTAGGCGAAATGCTGGTTTTCATGTCTGAAGAGCAAGCCAGCGGTGCGGATGCGGCAATCGAATTTTTGCTAAAGCACGAAGATCTATGGACAACTTGGGTGTCAGAAGACGTGGCCGCCAAGGTTAAAGCCGCGCTTTAAATTGCGATTATCAAGATTTTAGGCCCGCCTGTATTCACCGGCGGGCCTAATTTATAATAATAAAAAATAACGGGGACAGAATAATGGCGTTGAAAGATATGCTGCCAACGGTTTTGACCGAGTTTCCAGAAATGGGCCGCGTGGATTTGCGCGATTTCAAAAAAGGGATCGATCAGGCTTTTCGCGATTTTTCGCGCGAATACGGCGAGCTGATCGAGAATTTATTCCAGCCCCTCAGGGTGTTTTTGGTCTGGTTTGAAAAGCTGCTGCTTGCAACGCCTTGGCCGCTGACGATGCTTGTGATTGGCGTTCTGGTCTGGCTGGGCGGGCGCAGCTGGATGTTGGTTTTTGGCACAACGCTTTCGCTGTTTATCATCGGTTATCTGGGCATGTGGGATGATACCATGCAAACCTTGGCGCTGGTTTCGGTTTCGGCATTTGTCTGTATTGCGATCGGCATTCCGGTTGGTATTTTAATGTCAAAATCCAATAGGGTTCAATCTGTGGTCACGCCGATTCTGGATGTTATGCAGACGATTCCGGCCTTTGTTTATCTGATTCCGGTTTTGTTGTTGCTGGGTATTGGCAAGGTGCCCGGCCTGATCGCGGTGTGCATTTATGCAATTCCGCCGGTTGTGCGCCTGACCAATCTGGGCATTCGGCTGGTTGACAAAGATGTGCTTGAGGCCGCCGATGCTTTTGGTGCCTCGCCGCGCCAGAAAATGTTTAGCGTGCAATTGCCGCTGGCCTTGCCCAACCTGTTTGCCGGTGTAAACCAGACCATCATGATGGCCTTGGCTATGGTTGTGGTTGCCTCGATGATTGGCGCTCCGGGCTTGGGCACACAGGTTTTGCGTGCTGTGCAAAACCAGCATTTGGGTCTGGGTTTAATGAACGGTTTGGCGATTGTTGCAATCGCGATTGTGTTTGATCGCGTTTCACAAAGATTCGGCCAGCGGCTGCAAAAACATTCGGAGAAAATCCATGGATGATCACAGCATCGAGGTTAAAAACCTTTATAAAATCTTTGGTCCCAATGGCGAAAAATATATTAAAATGGTTCAGGACGGCATGTCCAAGGACGAGTTGAACGCCAAACACGGCCATGTTTTAGGCTTGAAGAATATCAACATCCAGATGCCCTCGGCTAAAATTCAGGTGATTATGGGGCTGTCGGGGTCGGGAAAATCGACCATGATCCGCCACATCAACCGGCTGATTGAACCAACGGCCGGCCAGGTGATTTTTCAGGGCGAGGATGTTTGCAAAATGTCCAAGGCCGATTTGCAGGAATTTCGCCGCCATAAAACCGCGATGGTGTTTCAGAAATTCGCCCTGCTACCGCATCGAACCGTGGTTGATAACACGCTTTTCGGGATCGAATTACAGGGTGTGCCACGGGCTGAATGTGTGGAGCGCGCCATGCATTGGCTAAAACGTGTCGGGCTGGAGGGGTTTGAGGATAATTACCCAAATCAGCTATCGGGTGGCATGCAACAGCGTGTGGGTTTGGCGCGTGCGCTGTGCAATGACGCCGATATTTTGCTGATGGACGAGGCATTTTCGGCGTTGGATCCGTTGATCAGAATGGACATGCAAACCATCCTGCTGGAGCTACAGCAAGAGCTGCATAAAACCATTGTTTTCATCACCCATGATCTGGACGAGGCCCTGCGCCTTGGTGATAAAATCGCGATTTTGCGTGATGGGGCGGTGATTCAGCAGGGCACGGGGCAGGATATCGTGCTTAATCCGGCCAACGCCTATATTGCGGATTTTGTAAAAGAAGTGAACCGCGGCCGGGTGATCAAGGTGGACACGGTCATGTCCAAAGATCCCGGAAAATCAGCTGTAAAAATCCTTAGCGGCAGCAATCTTGAAGATGTGGCCAAGCTGCTGACCGACGAAAATAAACCGGTGGCAACTGTGGTGGATGGCGACGGGATTGCCATTGGCCAAATCACGATAAAAGCCACGATCGA
>CAYYXZ010000195.1:0-4233 GCA_964475715.1 uncultured Marinosulfonomonas sp.
CGCGAGACCTCTGCCTTCGGAGGGCAGCGCTCTATCCAGCTGAGCTACGGGTGCACTGGCTTTGCGGTGTAGGCGATAGTTGCGGGCACTGCAAATAGTTTTATCACCATGCCCGCAATAACAAATTAACTATCTTCAGCCTTCAGGCGCCATGGCTCATTCTCTTCCAGATACGCCTCTTGTTCAGGTGTCAAATGCACATCATCATACCCCGTAATCATCGGCTTAACATGCGAACGGAACCCGTGCCCGACAGTCAGCAAATAAACATGCACAATCACAAAAGCCATGGTCACATAAGCGCTCCATAAATGCAGATTGGCGATGATCAGAATATAAAGCGAAGCATTCGGTATATCTTCCCAGAAATTATAGGTCAGATAAATAATACCCGTCACCCAAATCAACGGAAAAATTGCCATTTTCACCACAAAATAAGTTATCGCCTGCAGCGGGTTATGCTTGCGCCAGATCACTTTTTCATAAGGGTGATCCTTGCCATGAAAAACATCCCAGGCATAGAATTTTATCACCGCAAACATACCTTTAAACTTGGGGATGAAATGTTTCCAGGTGCCCGTGGTAAACAACCAGAATGTGGCAAATATCCAGACCAGCAGCAAAACCATGGCCGCACCGGTATGCAACGTCACCGCAAGCTCGAACGACAGAAACCCATGCAAACCGTTCAGCCCCAATCCGGTGAACAACAGCAAGAAAATCAGGCCCGCCTGCGTCCAGTGCCAAGCGCGCTCGAAACGGGGAAATACAATGACCTTGCGTGAGCCTTCTTTATGCATGCCCATTCGAGCCTCCTCTGCGTCTTGACATAATCATGCGGATAAAGGCGTGCACCAGCACCCCGCCAAGCGTGCCCAGAACCATCAAAACACCCAATATGTTAACAATCGAAAACGGATTACTCCCCGGAATATAAACTCCGGTGATGCCTTCCATCCGGCCACCTGGGGCGTGACAATCAGCACAGGACAGCGAATCTTCGGCAGGTGCCACCATATGCGTTGTCGGCCAATACATGTAAGTGTCGACAAAACCGAATTCACCGGAATATTTCTGCCCGACAGATTTCATACCGGCCTCGATCGCCTTGGACCAGTCGAAATTGGTCCAGAGTGCGGTATCGGTGGTTGGACCCCAAACATGGCTAACCATCAGCTGGTTGTAGACCGAGTCATAAGGCTGGCGACCCTCCATCCGTTTGAAAGGCCAGATCTTGGTGCCGGGACCACCTTCGGAGCCTTCGATACGGTTGATTTTAACCACTTGTGTCGGATCAATTAGATCCCCCAGCAAGGTGTTGGAAATAATGCCGTTGGTCCAGCTGTAATAAGGGATAACATACTCGCCATATTTAAAATGCCCCTTGTCGGAACCATAGGTCTTCAGCTTGTTACCGGCTAAATCGAACGCCTCGAATTCCTTGATAGGTTTGCCATCGGCCGTCATTTTTGTCGTTGCCGTTGACCAATCCCACAGGGTTTTGGTCGGCACACCGCCACGGGCAAATGACGGGATGTGACAGGTTTGGCAGGCAATTTTATCGGTATGATCATTCAGCTTCATGCCGACAATTGAAAGCGTTTCATGCGGGGTCTCGGAATGGCAGCTGGCACAGGTAGCCGTGCTGGCAGGTGCGCTGAGTGGACGATTATCAATGCTGTGCGGATCATCCACCGTTAAATTGTAACGGCTACCGGCCCATAGGTGGCTTGATTCAACATGACAAGTGGCACAGGTGAAATTCAAACCATCCGTGGCCATATGCACATCGACAGATCTATCCGGATCAAAAAGCGCCGAAGACAAATCGCCGTGTTTCACATTATCGCCGCCGCCGCCGTAAAAATGGCAGTTACCGCAATTATCACGCCCCGGAGGACCCACAGATTGGGCCGAAAGCTGTAGATCAACCGCCCAGGCCGCAACACCTGTAATGGTTCTCAACCCGGGGCTAAGCGGGGCCAGCGGCGGGTGGCCCGCCAATGTCGTAGCCTTGGTATACTGGCCCGAGCGATCATGACAAACCAGACAATCCACCGCCGTTGCCGGCTGTTTTTTCGAACCCGGGGCAGGATCCAGATCAGGCAATGGCAGCACCGTATCCCAATTACTGCCCACCGCCGAGACTCGAGGCGGATCCGAACCCATATCATCCCAACCATAACCGACATGACAAGAACTACAGCGCGCCTCGTTGCTGCTTACCCCGCCGCAAAACGAATTGATCACATAGCGTTTGCCTTGCATCTGGCCCGTAAGCGGGTTGTCAAATTCCCAGCTGAAATGGATCGAATGCATCATCTGCTCAGCGGCATCGGTGTGGCAGGTTAAACAGGCCGCCGTCACTTCGGGACCGGATGTAAATTCGCGTTGTAAAATTTCAAACTGGCTGTGATCGGCTGTGGTGTCGATCAGGCTTGGGTCCAACTCGGTTGGCAAGGCCGAGCGCGGCGCCGTTGGTGCAGTTGGCGCCGTTGGTGCAGTGACCGCAACGGTCAGCGCCTGCGACAGTTTTTTCTTGGGCGGGCTAACCACTTCGGCGTCACCGGCTGTGCCATCAGCGGTGCTGGCGGCCAGAATAATTTCAGATGTTACGCTTTCTTGCGCCGATACAGCACCAAGAGACGCGAATATTACACCCGCCCCAATCAGGCCGAGCCGAACCTTATCTATAATCATCTAGCCTCCCATACGTGGCTTTTTCGCTACGCTATTCCAACGGGCGTGTTTTTTTGCCGCATTCGGACTAGGAAATATCATTACAGTGCCGGCTTCCTTGATCCAGATCAAGTTTAAGGTAGGCATAAACAGAAAATGCGGTATTTAGACCTAATATTTTTTTATTTTCCAAGCCGCGCTTATAATTTTTCCCCACAGTTTGATAAATGCCCTGAACAGGTTAACGCTGGGTCACCACAGGCATGATTAATATCAATTACCGCGCGTTCGCACTTTGCTTGCAAGAATCAATATTTACAAATGTCGGAAATTTCAGGCAAATAAATCGTGGCACAGCCCCAGCGCATCAATCAGCACATCAACCTCGGCCTTGGTATTATAAAGCCCAAATGACGCCCGCGCCGTGGCTTCCAGCCCAAGATGCTGCATCAAGGGCTGGGCGCAATGATGCCCTGCCCGCACCGCAACACCTTTTTTGTCCAGCACCGTGGATAAATCATGCGCATGCGCAGGACCCTGCATGGTGAACGAAAATATCGCGCCCTTGGTTGCCGATTGGCCCTGTATATTCAGCCAGTTCAGCCCATCCAGACGGCTGCGGGCATAAGCACAAAGATCGCGCTCATGGGCGGCAATATTTTGCATCCCCAGCCCCATCATATATTCCAGTGCCACGCCAAAACCGATGGTTTGCACAATGCCCGGCGTGCCGGCTTCAAACATCATCGGCGGCGCATTATAGCTAACCTCATCCTTGCTAACTTCGCGGATCATATCGCCGCCACCCATAAAGGGGCGCATTTCGGCCATGCGCGCGCGCTTGACATACATCGCACCCGAGCCGGATGGGCCGTATAATTTATGGCCGGTAATCGGATAAAAATCACAGCCAATATCGGCCAGATCAACCGGCATATGAACCGCAGCTTGCGAGCCATCGACCAGCACAGCAACCCCACGGGCGCGCGCCGCCTGACAGATGGTTTTCACATCCACCACCGTGCCCAGAACATTGGACATATGCGTGATGGCAATCAGCTTGGTTTTATCCGTGATCGCATCAATCACCTTTTGCGGATCCAGATCGCCAGTGGCGTCAATATCCACCCATTTCAAAACCACCCCCATACGCTCGCGCAGAAAATGCCACGGCACGATATTGGCGTGATGCTCCATCACCGACAGAATAATTTCATCACCCGCCTGCAGATTATTCATCGCCCAACCATAGGCCACCAGATTGATGCCCTCGGTGGTGCCGGAATTTAGCACAATCTCGCGCTCATCGGCCACATTTAAAAACCGCGCGACAATACCGCGAACGGCCTCGTATTTATCGGTGGCAAGGTTGGAGAGATAATGCAAACCGCGGTGAACATTGGCATATTCATGGCCGTAACCACGCGTGACGGCATCAATCACAACCTGCGGCTTTTGCGCAGAAGCACCGTTATCCAGATAGACCAGCGGCATGGCATTTACCTGCCGCGACAGGATCGGAAAATCACTGCGAACAGCGTTCACATCATACAT
>CAYYXZ010000196.1:0-4166 GCA_964475715.1 uncultured Marinosulfonomonas sp.
GTCCAGCGTGGACCCAACAATGATATTGGCTTCGGCGTCGACTTCTTCGCGGATGCGATTGGCGGCTTCGTCCAGCTCAAACAATGTCAGATCATACCCACCGGTGATGTTGATCAGCACGCCATGCGCACCGTTCAGCGAAATTTCGTCCAGCAACGGGTTGGCAATGGCTTTTTCCGCCGCCTGAATGGCGCGATCTTCGCCGGTGGCTTCGCCGGTGCCCATCATCGCCTTGCCCATTTCGTCCATTACGGCGCGAACATCGGCAAAGTCCAGATTGATCAAACCGGGGCGAACCATCAGATCGGTCACACCTTTTACGCCTTGATACAAAACATCATCGGCCAGAGAGAATGCCTCGGTGAAGGTGGTTTTTTCATTGGCCAGACGAAACAGGTTCTGGTTGGGAATAATAATCAGGGTATCGACAACTTTTTGCAGCGCCTCGACACCTTCTTCGGCCTGACGCATACGTTTTGCGCCCTCAAATTGAAACGGTTTGGTCACAACACCAACGGTCAGAACACCCATTTCGCGGGCCGCCTGCGCAATGATTGGCGCCGCACCGGTTCCGGTGCCGCCACCCATGCCGGCGGTGATGAAACACATATGCGCACCGGCCAGCTGATCAACGATCGCCTCGATGCTTTCCTCGGCAGCCGCCGCGCCAACTGCGGGGCGCGCACCGGCACCCAAACCTTCGGTAACCTTGACACCCATCTGGATTTTCTCGGGCGCATTGCTTTGTTGCAGCGCCTGCGCATCGGTGTTTGCCACCACAAACTCAACGCCGTGCAGCTCTTTTTCGATCATGTTGTTGACCGCGTTGCCGCCTGCCCCGCCGACACCAAAAACCGTAATACGCGGTTTTAGATCCTGCTCCATATTCTCTACAAAATTCAATGCCATTTATACATCCACCTGTTTTTTTACATTTCGACCTTTTTTGGGCCGCTGATTGCCTACTCTTGCCTGATCTTATCCACAGATATCCCCAACGTCACCTAAAAAACACATAATCCCCACAAAATATGGGGTAAATCAGCCGGTTTTCGGCAGGATTTTGCCATGTTCACCATATGTTGCGGTTTACCAGTTATCTTTAAACCATTTCACGGCACGTTTCAGAGACCTTGCCGGATAATTTTCAGCCGGAATATCAAAATCCCACCACTCGTCCTGTGGCTTGGCTGCGTGCAAACACAGCCCGACCGACGCGGCAAACGCAGGTCCGGTTGCGGCTTGCGGCAAGCCCTGAACCCGCATTGGGCGGCCAAGACGCACTTGTTGGCCCAGAATTTTTGTCGCCAAACTTTCCAGGCCGGGGATCTGGCTGCCACCGCCGGTTAAAACAATTTGCTGACTTGGCAGATGCTCGAAGCCGGCCGCATCAAGACACATCCGCACTTCTTCTAAAATTTCCTCGACCCGGGGGCGCATAATTCCGATCAGCTCGGCGCGTGAAACCGTGCGCCGGTCATGTTCCCAATCACCGGTGTCGCCGCCCACTTCGATCATGTCGCGGTCATCCATGCCGGTGGCCACAACGCCGCCGTAAAATGTTTTAATCCGCTCGGCAGTGGCCAGTGGCACCTGCAAGCCTTGCGAGATATCGGCGGTAATACTATCGCCACCCATGCGCACAGAATCCGAATAAATCATGTGCTTCTTGATGAAAATCGAAAGCCCCGTCGCGCCGCCGCCCATATCAATGCAGGCCGCACCCAATTCCTGCTCATCCTCGACCAGCGACGAAATACCGGAAACATAGGCAGACGAGGCCAGCCCCGCGACCTCGAGATCACAGCGTTTGATGCAGTGCAACAGGTTGCCCACCACATGGGCATCCACCGTCAACATGTGCAAATCTGCCGCCAGCCGGTTGCCGATCTGGCCGCGCGGATCGCTTAAACCCGAGCGGTGATCCAGCGCAAAATTCACCGGATGCGCATGCAGAACTTCGCGATCATCGCCAAAATCGGGCACATCACAGGCGGCCAGAACTTGCGAAACATCGTCCTCGGAGACCACAGTATCGTGCAAATCAACCTGACCATTCAGCCCGTAAGATCGCGGTTTGGCACCCGAAAAACAGGCAATCACATGATCAACCCGCAGATTTGCCATTTTCTGAGCGGCCTGAATAACCGTGCGCACCGCGCGTTCGGTTTCCTGCATCGCGCTGACTTCGCCAAAACGCACACCGCGCGAGCGCGTGGTGGCCGCCCCGATAACCCGAAAACCAGATTGCCCCGCCAGCGCGCCAATCTCATCGCCCCCGGCAAAACTATCAACGCTGTCAAAACGCAGCACCAGACAGGCAATTTTCGAAGTGCCCACATCCAGAACCGCAACAACACCGCGCTGCATTGCGGTTTTTCGCATCAGACGCATGGCCCGTTGGGTCGCATATAAATCAGTCATCATTACTTTCCCTCATTGTTGCGCCCTGATCTGCCGCAGTGCCTGGATTGCGCTATCAGCAATACGGACCGTGGGTCGCTTACCGTTTCTCATATCAATTCTGGTTAAATCACGCGCCAGCATGTCTTGGGCCGTGTTCAATGCAATGACCCGCTCCAGTGCAAGGATCGGGTTTTCTTCTGGCAGTAAAATACGTTGATCGCGGTCCAGCACCAAATCCCAGCGCCGCTGCCCCATCCGCTCAAGCCCGCGCACACGGCTGGCAATTGGGCCGGCGGCTGCAAAAATTTTCAGCGCCTGCGTGACATGTTTATCGGCACCAACCCCGGCAATCAGCGGCAAATCCGAACGGACCATGCGCTCGGCAATCGAAAGCACCCGGTGCCCGCCGCCATCCAGCAACATCAAATCCGTAGCGCTGCGCCAAACCAGCGCTGGCTGGCGCTCGGTTACGGTGATTTGCAAAATGCCTTTGCGCACCTGCACCGTCACATCCGCCACCACATCGTGTTTTGCAATGTTTTCGCGCATGGTTTCCAGATCAAGATCAAACGCGGTGATCGGAAAATCAATCGGCAGGCTTTGGCGAATATCGGTGGCCAGCAAATCACCGGCCCCGTCGATTGCCATTAGCTTGACCATAAATTCGGGCCGCTCTTCAATGGCGCGGCGAAATTCGGTGTATTTCAGCGCTATCGCATCGCGGCGCATTTCATCGGATAAAACAATCAATGCGGTTACCCCGATCAGCAACACCGGTAAACCAAGGCGCAAAAACCGCCGAAATCCGGGGCGCAACATCATGCGCTGCGCTTTGTAGGCGGCGCGGCTTGGGGCGGGATCTTGGGCGAGACCGGGAACTATCTGTTGCATGACGCATCCTCCACCATCCAGCGGGTCAGATCGGCAAATGTTATGCCAGCATGCGCCGCCTGCTCGGGTGCCAAAGATGTCGGGGTCATGCCCGGCTGAGTGTTGGTTTCCAGCAGGATCAGCCCTTCCAGACCACGGGTTTCGTCCCAACGAAAATCGGTCCGGCTTAGCCCGCGACAGCCCAGAACCCGATGGGCACGCACAGCAAAATTGCGGCAAGCCTCGGTGATTTGCGCAGGAATTTCAGCAGGAAGAACGTGGCGAGAACCACCCACAACATATTTCGCATCATAATCATACCACCCGTCCGTCAAGATATCGGTCACCGCCAAAGCGCGATCATGCATCACGGTTACGGTCAACTCACGGCCCGGCGCAAAGGCCTCGACCATCACGGTTTTCGGCATATCCGCCGATAATTGCGGCGGGCCATCAGCCGTATCATGCACCAGATAAATTCCAACGCTTGAGCCTTCGTTATTGGGTTTCACCACATAAGGCACGGCCATAACATGGCGGGCACAAACGTCGGCCGACTTTGCAATGATGCTTTCAGCAACAGGCAATCCGACCGATTTATAAGCGGCCTTGCTGCGCTCTTTGTCCATCGCCAAGGCTGACGCCAAAACACCGGAATGCGTGTAGGCAATGCCCAGCCATTCCAGCAAACCCTGCACCGCGCCATCTTCGCCAAACCGGCCGTGCAGCGCGTTAAAGACAACATCGGGTTTGATTTCAGACAGGCGTGCGCACAGGTCAGGACCGGCGTCCAGCGCAACCACTTTAAAACCTGATTCCCGAAGTGCGATGGCGCATTCACGCCCGGATGATAAAGACACCTCGCGCTCACGCGAAGGCCCACCCATTAA
>CAYYXZ010000197.1:0-1229 GCA_964475715.1 uncultured Marinosulfonomonas sp.
CCATGCCCGTGACAGCAGCACAACCGCGCGCGCCGGTGCGGGGGTGGCAATATTGGCGGGCTTTGTTTAATGTAAAGGGGCGGATTGTTTCGACATCCGTTGTGGGCTTGCAAGAGCAGCCAATTTCGTCCGAGGCAGGCTTTAAGACATTGACGGATTTCACCAATCGCATAATCACCGAGAACACGGTTTTTGCCAAAAAAATGCCCGCTACGGGTTTTCTTGAACGATTGTTTAAAAAAGATCCGGTATGAGTTATACAGATTTATGAAACACTAACGCGGGCGCACGGGTATGGTTAAAATGATCACCGGATTGATCGATCAAATTGTCCAGCGGCGCGCGATACAGCGCTGGCGGCGATATGCCCGGGCGGCAAAAGATATCGATCTGGATATCCTGCGCAAAATTCAGGCGCGGGCGCAGAATTTGAAACGTCCGCTGGATGATCTGATTCATGTTGCCGACAGCCGTTTGATGTTGCCGATTATCGGGGTGGATGCGATTCAGTCGCCACAGCGTTCCGATTGGGCTTGGCGGCCTGAAATCTGGCGTGGCCCGGTTTTTCCGGTCGGCATGTCTTCGGTTGCCAGCACTGCCAAGATGGGCACGCAGGCCACGGTTTTTCATGATTGCAAAATCAGCGAGCTAACCTTGCGCCAGCTGCGCAACCGGCGCAAACAGGATTTGGCCCCGTTCGGGTTGCAAATGGATGTTTTCGGATTCGATGGCAGCTATCTTTCTCTGGCGCTGGATTTGCCGTCTGAATCCGTCAAAGGCATCAGGAAAACCCATTTATTGCGTATGGACGCAATTATTGAAATGGAAAAACCGCTCGAGATTTTTGCCCGCCTGAATATCAAACACGGCCCCAACACCGAACAGGTGGTGCGCGAATTGCCGCTGCGTGAAAGCGAGGTTATGGTGGAATTTGACCTTTCCTACACCGATCTGAACGAAAAACGGGCCGAGCGTATCTGGATTGATTTGATATTTGAAGGCCCGCAGATGAACCAGATAATCATGCGCGACATCACCTTTAGCCGCCGCCCCCGGGCTGCGCTGTGATGTTTGCGGGTTATGAAAAAGGATAAGACCATGAGCGATCTGAAACTGACGACAACACGTTTGCTGGAGGGCGTCTGGGAGGGCGTTTTAACGGTGTCCGGTGCGGCGGATGATTTTCAGCCCGACATCGAAGCCCGTCATTTGAACACACCGCTGGACGG
>CAYYXZ010000197.1:1329-4161 GCA_964475715.1 uncultured Marinosulfonomonas sp.
GTTACGGTTACGCAAGATCGCGATAACGGCTGGTGGTTGGTGCGTGTGCCGGTGCCCGCCGCTGCGCTATCGGACGGGGTGCATAGTTTTCTGATCAGCGACAGGCGTGATGGCAGCAAGCTGGGTAGTTTTAGCATTTTGGCGGGCGCGCCATTAAGTGATGACATTCGTTGCGAGCTGGAATTGCTGCGTGCCGAACTGGATATGTTGAAAAAAGCCTTCCGCCGTCATTGCGTTGAAAGCGAATAAATCGGCCAGCTGTTTGTGACGCCGCGTATCAGGTGACAAGGCACGCATTCTAAGGCAGCGTAGATTTTGCAACCAGATAGGCAGCTTATGACCGAATTCCCGCATCTTCTCGCGCCGCTTGATCTCGGCTTTACCACATTGAAAAATCGAGTTCTGATGGGCTCGATGCACACGGGGCTGGAAGAAACCCGTGACTGGAACCGGGTGGCCGAATTTTACGCCGAACGGGCGCGCGGTGATGTTGGTCTGATTGTGACAGGCGGCATGGCCCCCAATCCCGAAGGCGGTGTTTTCTCTGGTGCGGCGGGTTTGTTTAGCGACGATGATATCGCCAACCACCGCATTGTCACCGACCGCGTGCATGAAAACGGCGGCAAAATTGCCATGCAAATTCTGCACGCCGGCCGTTATGCCTATAACCCGGCATGTGTGGCACCCAGCGCGATCAAATCGCCGATTTCACCTTTTGTGCCAAAAGAGCTGGACGAGCAAGGTATCGAAAAACAGATTGCCGATATGGCCGCCGCCGCCGCCAATGCACGTCTTGCCGGTTATGACGGGATCGAGGTGATGGGGTCGGAAGGGTATTTCCTGAACCAGTTTCTGGTGACCCACACCAACAAACGCACCGACCGTTGGGGCGGATCGTATCAAAACCGGATGCGTCTGCCGCTTGAAGTGGTGAAGCGTGTGCGCCGTGCCGTGGGCGATGATTTCATCCTGATTTACCGTTTGTCGATGATTGATCTGATCCCGCAAGGCTCGACTTGGGACGAGGTTGTGGAGCTGGCCCAAAAAGTCGAGGCCGCAGGTGCCACGATCATCAACACCGGCATTGGCTGGCACGAGGCGCGCATTCCCACCATCGCCACCTCGGTTCCGCGCCGCGCCTTTAGTTGGGTGACGAAAAAACTGATGGGGCGGGTGGGCATTCCCGTGATCACCTCAAACCGGATCAACACCCCCCAAGTGGCCGAGGATGTGCTGTCGGATGGTTGCGCCGATATGGTTTCGATGGCGCGCCCGTTTTTGGCGGATGCGCATTTTGTCGCCAAGGCCGCCAGCGGCAAGGCGCGCGAAATTGCACCCTGCATTGCCTGCAATCAGGCCTGTCTGGACCACACATTTTCGGGCAAGATTTCAACCTGTCTGGTGAATCCGCTGGCCTGCTATGAAACTGAATTGCTGTTGGAAAACACGCCAAACCCCAAAACAATTGCCGTTGTCGGGGCTGGTCCTGCCGGTTTGGCCGCGGCTTTAACGGCCGCCAAACGGGGTCACCGGGTGACTTTGTTTGAGATGGCCGATCAATTGGGCGGTCAGCTGAACATGGCCAAACAGGTGCCCGGCAAAGCAGAATTTTACGGGCTGGTTGACTGGTATAAGGTGATGGTCGAGCGCTCAGATATTGATTTGCGACTGAACCAAAAGGCCGATGTCGAGATGCTGCGCGGCTTTGACGAGGTAATTATTGCCACGGGTGTTTTGCCGCGAGATCCTGAAATTGATGGCCAAGACGGGCCTAATGTTCTTAGTTATATTGACGTGCTGCGCCATAAAGCGGCCGTTGGCAAACGCGTGGCGGTTATCGGGGCTGGCGGAATTGGTTTTGATGTCGCCGAATATCTGGCGCATGGGGCCGAGGATTTAAGCAAAGATTTAAAGGCGTGGAAACGCAATTGGGGCGTTGGCGATCCGCAAGATCAGCGCGGTGGTTTGGCCCTAAACGGAGCGCAACCCGCACCGCCTGTGCGCGAGGTGGTTTTGTTGCAACGCAAAGCCGAAAAGGCCGGTAAGCGACTGGGAAAAACCACCGGCTGGATCCATCGGGCCGAGCTGAAAATGAAGCAGGTGAAAATACTGACCGGCGTAAATTACGAGCGCATTGATCCGCAAGGGCTGCATATTTCCTTTGGCGAGGCGCGCGAAAACCCGCAGATAATTGCCGTTGATACTGTTGTTTTATGCGCGGGCCAAGTGCCGTCGCGCAGTTTGGCCGATGCGTTGATAAAATCGGGAATAACCCCGCACATAATTGGCGGTGCCGATGTCGCAGGCGAGCTGGACGCCAAACGCGCCATTGAGCAAGGCACCCGTTTGGCGGCTGAAATTTAGCTAAAATAGCCCTGAAAATATGTTTCCAATCTCCGAACGGTAGCTGAAAAACCGCAGTATTGTCCGGCCATCACCCTATTGTTGCCCGATTTCAAGGCCATTAATTGCCCAAGAAAGCATTTAGTAGCAGGTGAAATAATGGACCGATTAACAGAAATGGAAGCCTTTGCCACCGTCGTGGATCAAGGCGGATTTACCGACGCGGCGCGCAAGATGGGGGTTTCCAAATCGGCCGTTTCAAAACATGTCTCGTCGTTAGAGGCCCGTTTGGGTGCGCGATTGTTAAACCGCACCACGCGCCGGGTTAGCCCGACCGAGATCGGCCTGGCCTATTACGACCGCGCGCGGCGTGTTTTAAATGATGCAGGCGAGGCGGATGCGCTGGTCACATCAATGCAATCTGACCCTTCCGGTTTATTGCGCATATCGGTGGCCACGGATTTCGGCGTTAATCATCTTTCGCCCGTG
>CAYYXZ010000198.1:0-4159 GCA_964475715.1 uncultured Marinosulfonomonas sp.
GCTGAAAAACCGGCTCCGGCAAAAGAAGATGCGCCACTAAAAGCGCCTGATGCCACGCCGGAACCGGCCAAACCGGAACCTGCCAAGACTGAGCCTGCCAAGACTGAGCCAAAGCCGGATACAAAATCGGACACACCAAAGAAAAAAGGCTGGTGGTCTTTGGGTCGTTAAGGCCAAATCAGATAAATGACGAAATATGCCGGTTGATTAATTTCAGCCGGCATATTTTTTTAGCGGACTCTAACCTTTGCGCACAAGATAGGCGCGCCCCAGATCCGTTTGGGTTTCAGCCAGCAATTCATGACCGGATTCATTGCAAAAATGCGCCACATCAATCACCGCCGCCGGATCATCCGCCAACAGCCGCACAACAGCCCCGCCAACATGCGCTTTTAGCCGTTTTCGCAGCTTTAGCACGGGCAGGGGGCACAGCAGCCCGATGGCGTCGATTTCTTCATCCCAATTCATATCCGGTGGATAGGTTGGTAGCGCGGCTCTGTCCACGAAAATGTGACATTTTGCCTAGTGACCTTGGTGCGGGAATGACATAAGCAGGGCTGAATAAACCAAAAGGCGCAGATATGTTTGGCATTGAAATCTTTGACGCGAGCCTGATGCCCGCAATGCTTGTGGCTCTGACGGCGGGGCTTTTGTCCTTTTTATCGCCTTGCGTA
Organism: uncultured Marinosulfonomonas sp.; assembly: GCA_964475715.1. Lineage (GTDB taxonomy): Bacteria > Pseudomonadota > Alphaproteobacteria > Rhodobacterales > Rhodobacteraceae > Profundibacter. The sequence continues at coordinate 675 of CAYYXZ010000198.1, forward strand.
TTTCCTGTGGTCGGCCCCTATCTGGCCTATATGGGCGGCATCACGATGAAGGAAATGTCCGGCACTGACGGCACAGTGCGAAAACGCCCGATCGGGGCGGCGGCGGCCTTTGTTTTAGGCTTGTCGACGGTGTTTTTGCTGCTTGGCTTTACCACCTCGATGTTCGGGCATTTCTTTTTGCAAAACCAGAACTGGTTTGTCATTGGTGCCGGCGCGGTGGTAATGATTTTTGGCATGCATTTTTTAGGCGTTTACCGCATTGGTTTTATGGACCGCGAAGCGCGGATTGAGGTCAGCGGCAAAGGTGGATCAATCCTTGGGGCTTATGTTTTGGGCCTTGCCTTTGCCTTTGGCTGGACCCCGTGTCTGGGCCCGATTTTGGGCACGATTTTATCATTGGCCGCACTGGAAGGATCGGCCATGCGCGGCACCGCTTTGCTGGGGGTCTATGCCCTTGGTCTGGGCATCCCGTTTTTGCTGGTGGCTGCGTTTTTCCCCAGCCTGTCGGGTCTGATGAACTGGATGAAACGCCACACCGAACGGGTTGAGCGGGTGATGGGCCTGATGCTGTGGACCATGGGTTTATTGATGATGACGGGGCAGTTTACCCTGATGTCAAATTGGTTGCTGAATGCATTTCCTGTGTTGCAAACCCTTGGCTAGCCATATTTTTGTCTATTTCCCCTGCTAATTGATTTAATGTAACGATATATTAACCGTAACAAGAGCAGTTTTTGATATGAAGATATCAAGCAAAACAGTCCAAAGACGCCGCGTGTTTTACATTCCCGGCTATGATCCAACGCATCCACGACGTTACCGTGAATTATACCGCAAGCAAGGCGGGATGCAGGCCGAAATTTCGGGTTATGATTTGCATTTATCCGCTGAAAGCCGCGTTAAAGACAAAGATGATCGTTACGGCTGGCACGTTAAAACCTGCATTGACGGGGTGCCGGCACAGGCCGATTTCAAGGTGCTGGTCTGGTCTGATATCGTCAAGACATCAATGGATCTGAACATCGCCCAAACCTATTTGGTGCTGGCCAAAACGGCATGGACCTACATCGCATCGGGTGCTTTGCGCCGCTTGATGTGGTTACGAAAAGGGCCGGTGATTGCTGCGCTTTACCCGATTGTCATGCTGATATTGCAATTGTTGGCGGCGGTTTTGCTGGCGTGGTTTATCGGCGCATTGCTGGCCTATGGGGTCAGGGCTGTATTTGACTGGCCGATGATTGCGCGCCTGTTGGCATGGTCTGTTGCCCCGCCGGTTATTATCATGGTTTTACGGGGGTTTAGGCGTATCGATAACAAGATTCTGGCCTATTATCTGATGCATGATTACGCTTATTCTGCCCGATCAAAAGGCCAGGATACGCCCGAATTACTGGCCCGGATGGCTGAATTTGGCGATGATATTGCGGCGGCCCTAAACAGCGATGCCGACGAGGTTCTGGTGGTGGGCCATTCATCCGGTGCCCATATTGGTGTTTCGGTATTGGCCGATCTGATCCGCTCTGGCCGTGTCCCTGCGGATGCTCCGAAACTCGCATTTTTAACGCTTGGCCACGTGGTGCCGATGGTGTCATTTTTACCCAAAGCCTATAAATTACGCGCCGATCTGCAATATTTATCCACCCGAGACGAGCTGTTCTGGCTGGATGTCACAGCACCCGGCGACGGCTGCGCCTTTGCGCTGTGTGATCCGGTGGCCGTTTCCGGGGTTGCGCCGGAAAATAAACTTTGGCCGCTGGTCATTTCGGCCGCCTTTACCCAAACCCTGTCGCCTGAGCGTTGGAGCGAGCTGCGCTGGAGATTTTTCAGGCTACATTTTCAGTATATGTCGGCTTTTGACAGGCCGAACGATTACGACTACTTTAAAATCACGGCAGGTGCACAAACCCTGCAATCACGTTATCATAAGAGGGCTGCATCAAAATCGCGAATTGATGTTGCGGCCTCGCCATTTACATCGGTTTGCCCATGATTGTTTTTCCATGACTGTTTGTCCCAGAACTGTTTTGCCCCCAAAGCCCAAATCGCGCCCCAGAAATGCATCGCTCTGGCAGCACGCCAAGCTGTTTCGCCACGATATTTTATCAGCCCAGCCCGAACATTTATACGGGGCCTGGATGGCTGAATTTAAAGCGCCGTTTTTCCACACCTTCATGGTAAACCAGCCCGATCTGGTAAAGATCGTGCTAAATGAAAGCCTGACGACATTTCCAAAATCCAGCCGCATTCGTGGCGGTTTGTCATCCTTGTTGGGCAATTCGCTGTTTTTATCCAGTGGCGAAGACTGGCTGCACCAGCGCCGCATTGTTGACCCGGCCTTTGAGGGGGGGCGCCTTCGCGAGGTATTTCCAAAGATGTGGGATTCGGCGGTGGCTGCGGTCGAGCGTTTGCAAGAACAGGAAAATAAAGAGCCGATCGAGGTCGAGAGCATGACTTCGCATGTGGCGGCCGATGTGATTTTCCGCACTTTATTTTCGATCCCGATCACCGATGAAACCGCGGCCGGTGTGTTTGATGAATTCAAGGATTACCAGCGCGCCATGCCTTTGGTAAACATGTCTACGTTTTTTCCAAACCAGAAATGGTTGCCAAAATTCAACACCCGACGCAGCAAGGAAACGGCCGAAGTGATCCGTGGCCTGATCCGTCAAATCACCGAAAAACGCCGTCAGGAAATCGATTCTGGCACCGCACCTGATGATCTGGCCACCAAAATTATGACCACGCCGGACCCTGAAACCGGCAAATGTTTTGACACCGAGGAAATGGTGGATCAGGTGGCGATTTTCTTTCTTGCCGGCCATGAAACCAGCGCGTCCGCTTTGGCGTGGTCGCTTTATATGTTGGCGCTTTATCCCCAGTGGCAGGACAGGGTTGCCAATGAGGCGCTGGCCGTGATTGATCCGAAAATCCCCTATTTTTCGGCCGTCAGTAAACTGCGCATTTCGCGCGACGTGTTTCGTGAAACCATGCGGCTTTACCCGCCGGTTCCGGCAACGGTGCGCGAAGCATCCTGCCCGGTTACATTTCGTGGTCGCCAGATTAAAAAGGGCAATCAGGTGATCATCAGCACTTGGCATTTACATCGTCACAATAAAATCTGGGATCGCCCCGACGAGTTTGACCCGACCCGTTTTAAAACCAAAGAGGGCAAAAAATCTATGCGCGACGCCTATATTCCGTTTTCGGCCGGGCCGCGGGTTTGTCCGGGGTCGGGCTTTGCGATGCTTGAGGGGCCGCTGATTTTGTCGATGCTGGTGCGTGCCTTTAAATTCGAGCTGGTAAAAGAGCGGCCAGCCGTTCCGATCGCGCATCTGACATTACGTTCCAAAGACGGGATCTGGTTGAAGCTTACGCCTCGAGTCATAGGTGAGGACAGGTCTTTAGCGCGTTGATTTTTCACGGTAATAGTCAAGGACAAACAGCCTGATCGCAGAGGCAAGACCGGCATCCATCCCGCGTGCGGC